>NZ_KV833921.1:0-11717 GCF_001837725.1 Enterococcus sp. HMSC072F02 | reverse complement strand
TTTGTCGTTTTGGCTTCATTGCAAGTAGAATGGATTTGAGTCAATATCTTGGACACATTTTAGTAGAGACGGTTAAGCCATTTTTTCTTTTGCTAATTCTTCAAATTCCTGTGGGGTTAGATAGTGAATCGAGCTATGGATTCGATTTCGGTTATAAAATCCTTCAATGTAGCTAAATAGCGCTCGATTTGCTTCTTCAAAATCTGAGTAGCTAGTCGTGTAGACTTCTTCTTTTTTCAATGAGGCATGGAAAGATTCGATTCCAGCATTATCATAAGGTGTTCCTTTTCTACTATAAGAATGCCTTATTTTGTTGGTTTTAAGCCATTGTTCCACTTCTCTTGCTGTGTATTGGCTGCCCAAGTCAGTGTGTAGAATCATTCCTTCTGGAATGTGATAATGTATTTTTGCTTTATTCAATGTTTGAATGACACAATCCACAGTCATTCGTTTTGAAAATGTATAACTAATAATTTTTTTCGTGTGTAAATCCATGATTGAAGATAAGTAACACCAACCATTTTTCTTAGTAGGAATGTACGTAATGTCAGCTGCCCATTTCTCACAGATCGTTTCAGTAGAAAAGTCCTGATTTAAGAGATTCTCTTTTGAAATGATCGGTTTATTAGACCTTTGAGGTCTATATTTTTTAACTACAATCGACCTTAAATTTAATTGTTTCATTAGCTTTTGGACATGTTTAAGAGATACTGAAATCCCTTATTTTAATAAAACTTGATGGATCTTTGTGGCACCATAGCGTTGTTTATTCGTAAAAAAAATTGTTGAAATCTTCTTTTTCAACTTATTATTTCTGATTTCTGTAGCTGTCAACGGTTTATTCTTATAAAAATAATAGACACTTCTAGGGATTTCTAATAACCGACACAACAAAGAAACAGTGTAATCCTTACACCATTTTTCAATAAATTGAACAAGCGAATTTAGGTTTTCCGAGAGAATATGGCTGCGGCTTTTTTTAAGATTTCAAGTTCCTCATTTAAACGAGCATTTTCTTTTCTCAGTTCAGCTACTTCTTTTCCAGTCAGTCCTGTGGACTGATCAGGTAAATATAAATTCTTCCATTTGTAAATCGTTGCTTCAGATAAGCCATATTCTTTCGCTAACCCTCGAACAGAACGTCCAGTTTGATTCAGTTCAACGATCATTTGTTTAAAATTTTCTTCATATCGGGTCATAAAAATTCATCCTCTCGTAGATAAGTTTAATTTATTCTTGTCTCTACGAAAAGCTGTCTAAGATTTGATACTAACACCATTATTGTACCTATATTTTATCCCATTCCTTTTAAAACAAGAATACGTACAAAGTAAAATGTTGTAAATAGTCTAGCAGGGATGTATATTTTCATGTACCAACATAATATTTAAGAAGTTTCCCATAGATATATTGGACGTCCTCTTTTAAAACACAAAAATAAATACTACCTTATTTAGGTAGTATTTATTAAAAGTTACGTCAATTTTGATTAAAAATATACTACTTGAACCTCTCATGAGTAAAGTCACGAAATTTTTGGGAATAGAGCGTACTTGATATCTTATTTTTTCACTAATAGCAGTGTCTCTTATTCACCAAGCGATCTCCGTAGTTCCTACGTTTCTTAATTTTTCTCTAGACTAATGATTGTATCTTTAGACCTTCGGCCATAACATGGAGCAAAATAAAAAGGTACTAAGTCTTATATATCAATCTTCGAGTAACCGACGGTTAACAACCATATCGAGCGGCATTAATCACCCACCTGTAGAGGATGAGCGACTTTTGCCTAATTATTGTTACAAGCCTAGTTTCATTTGTTTAGATTGGAAAATACGTCCTACAAGTATCTCTTTTTTTTCATGGTCGATCCGATAAAATAAGGCATAGCTTTTGCCGATCACGATCCGATATGTTGGGATATCCATTCCATAGATTTCGGAAACTTCCTCATGCATAGTTGGAAAATTTTTGGTTAGTTCTAAAGCCTTCTGGATCGCACCTACAAATCTTTTTATGCTGGCTGGAGAAAGAGCAAGCTCATTTTCCCATTCTTCTATTATCGTTTCAAGGCTGGTCTGGAAACTTTTAGAATAAACTAGCGTGTACTCTTTCATCTATTCACTCCAGCCGTATTTTCCGAAAGCTTTTACCATTTCAATTTCTGAAACTGTTAAACCTTTCTCAAAGTCTTGGAAACTTTCTTCAATCAATTTGCGATCGTGTTCTTTTGCTATTTGAGTAGTATCTAATATGAATAAGTTGCCTTCTTGTTTGGCTTGGATAGTGTCTCCGCTTTTTAATCCAAGAGAACTTGGAAGGATCACTCCCACGCTATTGCCGATCTTTCTAACCTTTAGTTCTTTTCCCATGTTATCACACTCCTTTTAGTTTTTGATAAATAAATTATAACATGTTATAACAACAATTGCCAACGGTGTTTCTTAAGGGATTCCACTCCATATTATTATTGGACAAAATAAGCCACTTAGAACGCTGAAAACATGTACAAACGATATCAAAATACGAGTGAACTACTCACCATACACTTCCGTTAACATCCATTTAAGTAGGTATTTTTATTATATATAGATTTAACATATGTCGGTCGGTTGATTGATATAGCTAAAGTTATAACTCAACCGAAGCCGATTCATCTACACGAATAAAGTTGCGAGTGTTCTCGGCTAATTCATAAAAATTGTTATGTGTTCCATATAGCAATACTGGAATAACTTTATTTTCTTGAATCTCATAAGCAACTCTATACACGGTGACCGCATACTTAAATCCATTAGACCAATTACCTGATAAACCTCCAGTTTTTTGCTCTTACTTAAATGGATCAATGGCAATTTCATCACAAACCTATAGAGGATGAGTGACTTCTGCCTAATTACGTTAAAAAATATTGAAAGTAACTCTATGTAGCAAAAAATATCTAGAATTTCATTTCCTCAAAACTGATCGATATTGTATCTAAAAATATATACTACCTAAAATAGGTAGTATATATTAAAATATGTGCTTTTGTTAGAAAAATCAATACATCAATTATCATATCTGTATATGTCATTTAGGTATTTCAGTTATGTTATAATAGTTTTGCTGTCTGCTACCCCGGCCTAATCTGGCAAGGGGAGGAGGAGATATAATGAAATGCCTTTTTGATTTTGTTTTTGCAATCAAGCCACTTGCAGATGTAGTGTGCAGTTACCTCTGCAAATGGCTTGATTGCAAAATTGCCAAAAAAGACAGTAAGCCTACCCGTTAATTCTATAATATAGAAACGTAAAAAAAACCCCATCAGCCTGCACGCTGATGGGGTTTGGTGATATAATGAAATACCTCTTTGTTACTCATAATTATACCATAATTAGTCACGAATGCAACCAATAGAAAAAACTACTTAGAACGGTAGATCATCGCTAATAACAATGCATTGTCCACCAAATGGATTTTGTGAAGCATTAAATACATTGTTATTAATTGTCGCTGCTTTTAACTAGGCCTCTCCCCTTCTATTATAAAAGAAGATATATATCATATCTTAATTACCTACTACCTTAAACCAAAATTTAAGTACTACCTAATTTAAGTAGTACTTAAATAATCTAAAAAATAGTTATCCCAATTGTTATGCTTTTATAATACGATTATTTGTAACAAAATGAATATTATATAATTAAACACTACCATATTTAGGTAGTGTTTAATTATTAGCAAAACAAAAAATATTTATTCTATTCTCTTAACTTCAACTAAGTTATGCTGCACATCTTTATATAAATCATATGCAACTCATTAGCTAGACAAACTACAAGCATGTAGTTTTATCTGTTAATTATGTACTACCTAAATAAAGTAGTTTATAATTAACAAGTATATATATTTAAAAATTTAAGATTAATTTTTTTATGACTTTTACAAATTTATCTGATATTCTCTTATTAAGAACTACCTAATTTGGGTAGTTCTTATTTTTTACATTTTAAGTAGTATTTAATTGCAATTTGGTAGTATTTTTTTATTATCTTATTCCTAGAACGGTAGTACTTAATATAAATATAGGTAGTATCTAATTTAAGTATTAATGGTAGTATCTAATTTAACAGGTAGTATGTAACTACTTTAAAGTAATTTTTTTCAGATTAACACAGTAGTATCTTATTAAATAAGTTAATTTTAAAGGTAGTACATAATTATTATATATATCTAACATTGGTAGTACTTATTGTATTTTTTAGTAGTATATAATCTATTGTTTTCTAGCCTAAAGCCTTGTCTTATAAGAATAATATAATATATACTACTGAAATAAGGTAGTATATATTACTAGTAATGGTAGTATGTTTTATATGCATAAGGTAGTTCTTAATTTATTTTTTGTTTTGACACTGGTAGTACTTAATTATCCTTAATTTTAAAACTAAATTTTATTCATACGTTCTTCTGGTAGTATTTAATTATAAATAATATTTATTTAAAGTAGTTCTTAATGACTTTAAAGGTAGTACATAATTCATTTTATTTCTTATTTTAGGTAGTATTTAATTAAAAAAAAGTTTTAATGCGTTTGCATTTTTTATTTATCTTTGCTATTTTCGAAAAGAGTAGGTAATTTTACATAAATAAAACAACGTGAAAGTAGAGGATCTACAATGACTGATTTTAATTTTTTTAAGGCGGATAGAGTTTACAACGAATTATTTTATCAATTTCCAAAAGTCTTTATTGTTTCTGACGAATACAAAAAAATGAAAGATTCAACTAAGATTGCCTATATGCTTTTAAAAGCAAGATTAGAGATCGCAATCAGCAAACGGCAAATCGATGAAGAAGGTAATGTTTATTTTACTTATACGACAAATGAACTATGTAGCGTATTAAACTGCCAAAAACAAAAAGCGATAGCAATCAAAAAAGAGTTGGAATCCTTTGGTTTATTATTACAAAAGCAGATGGGATTTAACAAACAGTTAGGGAAAAATAATCCTAATAGACTATATCTAGCAGAATTAAAAGTCTCAGAAAATGATATCTACTTACTCGAAAAATTTGATAGAGAGAATAGAGAAAACGTTGATAAATCAGAGGGTATGAAAATCATACCCACCCTCGACGAAAAGTCAGACGCTGAATCCCTTGGGGCTCAAGAGGGTATGAAAATCATACCGTGCCAAAACGTTGATAAATCAGAGGGTATGAAAATCATACCAGAACTTAATAATAATATATTAGACACTAATAGACACAATATAGACACTGAAAAAGACCGCCTACAAGATCAATTGTTGTTAGACAATTTTGAGACAATTATGACAAACGACAGCATTGCTACGTTTGTCCCTGAACGAGTATTAAATTTGATAAAAACATTTTCTTCAAGTTACAGTGAAGCTCAAAAAACCGTCCAGACTATTCATAATGCAAAGAAAAAAGCTGAAATAGAAAGTGGTATTTCGATAGTTTTTGAAGAACTCGATAGTTATTATGTCAATGCAGAACAAGAATTATACACGACACTGTTAAAAGCCTATCAAAAATTAAAAACCGAAAAAGTCGAAAATATCCAGAACCTGATTTTTGTATATGTAAAAAATTGGTTTATCGAAAAACCAATAGCTGCTAAAGTATCAAGTGAAAAACGTTTGAATTCTGAAAGCTCCCCAAGCACTATTACGAAAGACTGGTTAGAGTGAAACTTTACTGACAAAGTGATTGTTGCTTCATGGAGTAACATTAAAATTAAAAATTTTGTAATATTCTAATTATATTACGAATATTACAAAATAATAGCTATTTTAATAGAATTTATAAGTTAAAATATTATGATAAAAATCACAAACGTAGCCTTTTACGTCATAAGTGTTAAAAGAAATAATTAATTTCAAATATAAAAAAGGGAACGTATGTTTGCATACTCCTTTTTTTTGAGTTATAATAATACTCGAAGAGAGATAATTTCATTATTTAAACAAGCTAAAAATCTTGATATTACTTCTTTTCAGGCAATACGAATATTATTCGCTTACATTTTTTTGTATAAATTTAGTTGTTTTAAATTTAATTGTCTGCTATGCCTGTGATGAATTGATTTTCGTTCTGCACTTTTGGACGATAAATTTTGACAATTGAAAATACAAAAAAAGAAAGGCGGTATGAACTCGGAAGGCTGGTAATCTTCGTCAGCGTTCATACACGGCATTAAGATTTGGCCCTTAATGCGTTAACCTTTCAGTGTTACGGTATTACCCGCAACGGATTTAGTATAACAGATATTCAAAAGTGATACCACTTTTTTTGGCTGTGTTAAGGTTAAAAATACGTGATATTACGATGAATCTATGCCTAAGCATAATGTTATAAAAATGTCCGTGTGGCTCTTTGCCGTATGACGAACGCTGAAATTAGAGGGAACGCATGTTTGGATGGGTTCCCTCTTTTTTGTTTGTCATGAACGAAAATCAATTCTCTATTTTTGAAAAATAACAAGAAAAACTTGTTAAAAATATTTAAAGAAATTGGGTGGTTTATTTTATGTCATATACAGGAATTTTGAGTCTCAAAGATATTTGTCACTACGGTAAACGGTGTACCGCTACAGAGAAAATCACGAAGAAACTATCAACTGGCCAAAGTAAAACCGTTGTGCAGTGTAAGAAATATATAATCCAGAAAGACAAAGTCTCAGAGGAAATGATTTATTACATTGGGAAACAAAAGCAAATAATTTTAAAAGATCCTATCCCCTTAAAAGAGCTATATCCAACAATCAAACATGTTTATGACCAAAACGGTGTACTGATTGGTCGAAGAAAAAATGGAGTCTTGCGTTGTACCGCAAAAGGGATGGGGCGTTTGATCGGCTGAATTGATCATTCTCATAACTTGTATTTTATCGTTTTTCGTTTGCTTGAAAATATTGTCGAGACTTCTAAAGGAACTTAGAGTCACTAGAAAAATAAGGAGTAGACTTGATCTATCAACAATTCCCTTCGGGGAGTGACGGGGTAGGTTTTAACGATTGGTAACGTAAAAAATTGGTCAATCGAGTAAATGCGCTTGTTTGGATAGTGGTGAAATGAATTTGTGTAAATAATAAGCGCAGAGTAAACAAGAGGGAATTTAGAAGTTAGACAAGTTAGAATAGCGTCTAGATTAATCATGAGCAGCTACTAAGGGATCTAGACTTTGACGCAAACTCATGGAATAAGGAGTAGGTCTTCTCGTAATGGGGAGGACGCACAAGAAATTGTGTCGTGTGCTGCGGTACATGTAGATACTTGCGAGGACGTTGATTATTGGATCAATCGAGCATTTACCGCTGTCTACTAGGGTTTCTCGTTTCGGACGCCATAAACGAGTCGAAATTTTTTATGTATTTTTAAGTAAACGAAAAACGATAAAATATGAACAAGTCCTGAATAAAGTGAAAAAATTGATATAAAACATAGAGAAAATGAAATTTACGTAATGGAGGAATGACAAATGAAAAATTATGATCCGAATATACGATTGGGCACACATACTATTAAGGTTTCTTTCCAACGTTGGGATTACAAAGGATTTGTGACGTTTAGAAGAGGCGGAAATTGTAAAGGATTAGATGTTTTAGCATTAGACGAGGATGATTTATACGATTAAACATTGACTGATAATCCAATTGGATTCGGCTTGCTACCTGAAGATGATGAAGGCGATGAGTGGTTTAAAATGACGCTTACGAACGACAAAGGAGACGAATTGTCTGTAGAAGATACCTGGTCATATTTGAGTGATTATATTGTCAGTGTTGAAATCATTGACTTTGTAGCGGATAAAGAAGAATAAAAATTGGAGGAATAAATTTTACAGATAAAGGCTTAGAAGGAGTCACGACGATTAATAAAAAGGTAGTATTACCTTAGGCATTGAGTAAGGAATTTATTTAGGAGGAATAGTAGATGGCGCGACCAGTTTTAGAGGCGATGGATATGGATACTTTGACAAAAGGAAGGTATGTACAGCTGTTAGCTCGTGGTTATTCACCTAAAGAAGTATTCAAAGCCTTATCTAAAGGAACAGATATGGAAAAAGAAAGATTGCGAAAAGAATTCGATTATTGGAGAACCCATAATGGAATCAAGGATTTGAAACCAGCACGGCCAGTAATTAAACGAAAGAAAAAGATAACCCAAGACTGAAGTGTAGAGCGTATGTGATCATAGGCTTTTTTATTTTTGCAAAAAACAAGGAAGGTAGGAAAACTCATGAATTATGAAGAAATCGAAAACAGAAAAAAAGTGTCGAAAGAAATGGAAGAAAAGTTACTAAAAACGATGAAGCAAAAACACCTTAAAAGATTATCTGTCGCGCAATATATCAATGATATGCAGTTAACAAGAAAAGAGAAAGCTTGTTTGTTAGGTTCAATGAAAAACTTTGAACAGCTGAGACGAACTTATAGCTTTTGCGGGCGAGAAAACCCACGGTTTTAACTGTGTGGATGATAGCCCGCACTGTACTGTAAGAGCATAGGGAAACTTGTGCTTAGTGGAATATATAAAATCTCATATATCCCAACAAAGAAACTGAATTGCAGGGAACCCCTAAAGCGAGTAAAACGACAACGTAGTCTTGAAATAGGCAAACGTGACCGTGGCGAAAGCAGAAAAAATTTACTCGATAGCATATGGTTAAATCCTAAGTGTTGCGACAATGGGCAATCTGCAGCGAAGACTCGAGCAGAGTAACGTTCAACGACTATTCCTCTTGAGGGAAGTACACACAAGCGTGTGGAAGTGGTTTCGCCGTACTGGGTAAAGCCAACGGATAAGATATAGTCTGTGCTGGCACGAAAGTGTCAGAAGTTCATCAGAGAACTGCATAGGAAGTAGCGAACCTATGTGAACAAACTCCACATAAAAAATTCTTCATTCTTTTGTGTATATTAACATTGATTTAGTACATGGCTTAACCTAAAATTAAGGTATGGATAACGAATACAGACACTCAAAGACAACTGTATCGTTAGTCAATTACCACTTTGTTTTTTGCCCAAGGTATCGTCGGAAAATATTCGTTAATTCTGAAGTAGATGCTAGATTTAAAGCACTCGTTCAAGAAATAGCAAAGGAAAACGAGTGGAACATCATTGCAATAGAAACAAATAAAGATCATTGTCATTTATTAATAAATGTTCAGCCTACGTATTCTCCTTCTAAAATCATGAAGATAATAAAAGGTAAGACATCTAGAATAATCCGGCAAGAGTTTGAACACTTAAGTAAAATGCCAAGTGTTTGGACACGTTCATACTTTGTTTCAACCGCAGGAAATGTATCTAGCGAAATTATCAAGCGATATGTTGAGAACCAAAGAACAAGATATTGATTGCGTTAAGGAGGTGTGCAGAAATGAAAAAGGCTCATAAAATCAGGATTTACCCCAACTGTCGGCAAGAAATTCAATTTCAAAAAACATTCGGATGCGTTCGTTTCTATTGGAACTTTCTACTAGATCAACGTATAACGAATTACAAGAAGAAAAAAGAAAATGCCGATTACAAAGAAGATAAGACAACGTATGCTTCATTGAAAAAAATGGAAGAATACGCTTGGTTAAAAGAAGTTGAAGCTCAACCACTTAGCCAAGTAGCCATGGATCTAAATAAAGCATTTAAAAATACGTTCAACTCTACTTTTGGATTTCCTAAATTCAAAAGTAAGAAGTATTCCAAAAAGTCCTATCGAACAGCTATGGGTATAAAGGTGAATAGAAACTACTTTTATGTATCCAAGGTTGGCTGGGTAAAAATGGCTGAAACGTTGCGTTTCAATGGTAAATTAATGAATGTGACAATCAGCCAGTCAAAAACAGAAAAATATTTTGCAACTTTTTTAGTCGATACTGAAAACTTCCAAAAAGATCCTGTGACGGAATCCATTGGTTTAGATTTGGGTCTTACTCATTTCTGCATAACTTCCGCAGGTGAGAAGATAGGAAACGAGAGATTCTATCGATCATTAGAAAAACGCTTAGTGGTAGAGCAACGTAAACTTTCAAGACGCTTAGAAGTAGCAAAGAAGCATAATCGTAAATTAGAAGAGTGCAAAAACTACCAAAAGCAAAGAGTGAAAGTGGTACGTATCCATGAAAAGATTTTTAACCAACGAAATGACTTTTTACACAAACTGTCTTCTCGTATAACTGATGAGAACCAAATCATTTGTATTGAGGACTTGAATGTAACAGGCATGGTTAGAAATCATAAATTAGCTAAATCAATAGCAGACGTATCTTGGAGTGAATTTGTAAGGCAATTAACATACAAGTGTGAATGGAAACGTCGAACGTTAGTAAAAATCGACCGTTTTTACCCTAGCTCGCAAATATGTTCTTCTTGTGGTCATAATGACGGTAAGAAAGAGTTAGATATTAGAGAATGGACTTGTAGCAATTGCGGAACAAATCATGACAGAGATATCAACGCTAGTATAAACATTAGAACCGAAGGACTTTCGGGGATAGCTTAGTAAATTTGCGCCCGTTTGGGTGTATTACCTAAGAACCCCATGACTTTAGTCGTGTGGAGTGTCAGGGTGGATTAGTTGATACGGATAAAGACGGTGTCAAAGAAGCAGTATGGGTGGACGATGTAGCAAATGCAGAAATCCTAAAATCAGACAAAGAGGGTCATTTTGAAATCGCAGGTTTAGCTGAAGGTGAATATTCACTGGAAGAAACAAAAGCACCAACTGGTTACCAAAAATTAACAGAAGATATTGTATTTAAAGTAAACAAAAACTCATTTAAAGAGGAAAATAGAATCACTGTTAAAAATAATCAAAAAGCAGCTATTCCATTAACAGGTAGCAATGGTTTCCAAACTTATGTATTGGTCTCTTGCTTGTTGCTAGGTGCAACGGCACTTTCTGCAGTTGTTTACTTTAAGAAGAAAGCCTAGAGGACCAGCTAATGATTATTCGTAAGCCGCCAAAAAGAAGAGTCATGCACAAACTGATGATATTTTTTTGGTTGCTGTCGGCAGTAGCAGTCTATTTAATTCCAGTTGTGGAAACAAATGTAGCTAAATTTCAACAAAAGCAAAGAATTTTAGCCATTGAAAATCTTGAAAAAACAGATTTTTCTTTGGATGTTGCGAAGATAGAGTTAGGTGATCCAGTGGGTGTTCTTACAATTCCAAGTATTTCTTTAAAACTACCAATTTATGACGGAACTTCCGACAAAATTTTAGAGAATGGTGTAGGGATTACGGAAGGAACTGGCGATATTACAGGAGGAAACGGTAAAAATCTTTTAATCGCGGGGCACAGTGGACTTTATAAAGATAATCTTTTCGATGATTTGCCTTCAGTAAAAAAAGGGCAAAAATTCTTTATTAAGGTAAATGAAGAACAACGTGCCTATCAAATTTATCGAATTGAAGAAGTTAAAGCAGAAGAATTACAAAAAAATTATTTAGATTATCTCGTGCCTGAAAAAGACCAAGATAGGATCACGTTAATGACCTGCACACCAAAAGGTGTCAACTCACACCGTTTTTTAGTGTATGGTGAACGAGTTTCATTCAGTAAAGAAGATTTAAAACTACAGAAAAAAGCAAAAAATAGGAAATCAATTTCATTGGATTGGCGATTAGCACTGCTATTCGCTTTTTTTGCGTTCCTATTATTTTTATTTATATTATTTGTCAAATTAAGCGAGACAAAACT
>NZ_KV833920.1:0-10385 GCF_001837725.1 Enterococcus sp. HMSC072F02 | reverse complement strand
TGATGCAGGGCAGCTTTTTCACAACCTCTTTTAAGCGGGTGACGGGAATCGAACCCGCGACATCAGCTTGGGAAGCTGGGATTTTACCACTAAACTACACCCGCGACACAAAAACAGTATACGCCTCTTTCACTCCTTCCTCAAGTTTTTTTATTCTTTACGCTTCCGATATGTTTTGTAGTAAAATAAAACTAATCAATCAATTATTGGAGAAGATGCTATGACGGGAAAAGAATTAGATCTGCTGCTAGACACTTGTCTACTCGCTGGGAAAATCATGATGGAAAGCAATGCAGAGATGTATCGGGTAGAAGATACGATGAGTCGAATTGCTTTAGCTTCTGGAAATTTCCGTTTAGTCAGCTATGTCACGCAGACTGGTCTCTTTATTGGTCTTGATCGTACCTCGACCATTCGAATGGAACAAATCACCAACCGTTCGATCAATTTAGAAAAAGTAGTAAAAGTGAATGATCTTTCACGTAAGTATGTTGCTTCAGAACTAACATTAGAAGAACTTTACAGTGAATTGCAGGCAATCGACCGAGACCGTTCGTTCTTTCCTGTCTGGTTGCAGATCGTTAGTGCGGCAGTTATCAGTGGAACGATCATGGTGTTATTCGGCGGAAAGATGACCGATTTGCCTGTGACTTTAGTTATTGGTGGATGGGGATACGCAGTTTATCTGTATAGTTTGAAATTTTTTAGAATCAAATTTTTATCGGAATTTTTATCTTCTTTATTGATTGGCATAGCTGCTATCTACAGTGTTCGTTTTGGCTTAGGAAGCAATCAGGATTTAATTATTATCGGATGTGTGATGCCTTTGGTTCCTGGGGTTCAAATTACAAATGCTATCCGTGATTTGCTAGCTGGTCATTATGTGTCAGGGGTTTCTCGCGGAACAGAAGCGATGATGACTGCTACGATGATTGGTTTTGCGATTGCTTTTATTTTCCAGCTTTTTTATTAAGAAAGGAGCACGAGTATGGGCACGATATTTATTCAATTTTCTTTTAGTTTTCTAGCGACTGCGGCATTTGCCATTGTTACAAATGTCCCAAGGCGTTCATTGATTTGTTGTGGTCTTTCTGGTGCTTTCGGCTGGATGACCTACTGGATCTGTGTTCAAATGGGCGGATCTGCTGCTTTCGGGTCATTGCTTGGCTCTTTAGGAGTCGCATTCATCAGTGATCTTTTCTCTAAGCGTTTGAGAATGCCTGTAACGATTTTCAATATTCCTGGGATGGTTCCTTTAGTTCCGGGTGGTTTGGCTTATCAAGCGGTTCGGAATCTCGTTACTGAATCCTATCAAGAAGCAGCTCACTATGCGGTCCAAGCAATCATGATAGCTGGAGCAATTGCTTTAGGTCTCGTATTATCGGAAGTCTTTAACCATAACATCCGCAACTTCAAAGTAAAGCGTGATGCCATCATGTTGAAACGAAAAAAACGGCTTTTTAAATAAACGAAGTGTAACAAAGAAAAGGTTGTGACAGAAGTGATTAGCTTCACGAAATAAGACAGGATTCACGAAAATGGTTTCTTAAATTTTTGTGAATCCTATCTTATTTTTCGAAGAAACTACTTCTGGAACACTGTTTAGTAGAAGGGGTGAGATCAGCATCTTGGTCCGGGTATTAGAGAAACAAAATGGAAGAAGGAACTTGCATGATTAACTTAAGTCTGTTTACTAAAAAGTGAGATATGATCCTTTATTTTTAATTTTTTAAAATGATTCATTCCTTATCTTTTCTTGAATAAATTTCTTTAGTTTATCAATACTTCTCTTACCCATCTCTAGTTGTTCTCCATTCGTAAACGTTACTACTTCATTTACTCGGCTAATAGATGTAATGTTTTCAGTATTAATGATGTAGGCTTTTAAATCTTTACATAAATACTCATATTCCAGTGTTTTTTTATATTTTTTTATTGTGCCGTTTATGAGTGTCTCTTCGTCTTTCAATACCAAGCCTATCTTATTTTTATAGCCTGGCATGCTCATTAGATAAAGAATCTCATCGTAATGGATATAATGATCGCTATTGCCATAACGAACAGACGTCCACTTTTTTTTGTTCGCTTGTTGAACAGGCTCGTTCTCTTTTTCTTTCAATAAGTAACTTTGGATGTTTTTTTTATTTTTTTCATAAGTGAATTCTTTTATCAAATACCCGCTAGGCGTAATATTTCGGTTAATAACAGCTATTGCTTTATTCGGATGAGAGGTCAAATAAACAATTTTACACTTCGCGTTCTTTTCTCTAAGCATTTCTCCTAGTCCAATCCCGCTGTGATAAGCGTTTAAATCGATATCAAGAAAAAAAATATCCGATGAACGAATATCATTGTTTTTGACAAATTCAAAAACTGCATGACGTTCAATCCCTTGATTATCTCGAAATTCCAAGGAATCAGTAAATTTCTGGATTCTTCCAAAATATCTTCTATCATTTTTTCAAAAACCAAACTGTCATCCAAAATAAATATACGTGTTATCATACAAAGTACCTCCACTCGATATTTTACTATCAAAATCATTTCATACAACTTTTCAACATACATGTTAGGAATAAATTGTAATTCTCTTCACAATCTTTTCCAACACCTTTGAAACCGCTATTAACTACATTCAGCATGCAACTTCTAAAATAAATATCATTTTACAAAACATATCAAATAGCCAAATATCTCATACAAAAAAAGCCAGACAACCGACGTCCTTACACGTCAACTGTCTGAGCTATGTTCATTTATTTTTTTCTTTTAAAAAGAACGATACACATACTGATTTTTCGGAGCAGAGACTTTCTCTGCGTTTGTCACAACTACAGATGGAATTTCACGCTTGAATGGTTGATAATAGTCCGATTGGATGGTTCCTTCTATTTTATACCACTCATCATTTTTAACCGTTACTCCTTCAGGCATATGTGTTAACAAGCCAAAGACTCCTGAATCTGCCACACAATGGATAATACCGAATCGGAACAAGAAGACATCTGCATTGCTATCGTTCGGTGTTTGGTAAACAAATCCTTCGTAGCTGATTTTTTTGCCAATGAATTCGCTAGGGTAATTATAGATCAGCTCCATGACTTCTAAATAATTTTCATCTGTGATCTCGATAGTCTGCTTATCCCCATACTTCTCTTTCAGTTCATTCATTTGGTCTAAGTAGTCTGACTTGTTGAAATAAATACTTGTATCTGGCTTTAGGTATTGCGTCTGCATCTCCGGGTCCCCTACTGATTCTTTGCTTACTGGGAAATTAAATCCTTTGGCTTCTACGATCGTAGTATCCAGACTAACTGTTGGAAACAACGTACCAACGATCACTGGCAAAGCTAGCAGTACATAAGCGATCCCACGTTGATAAGGTTTCGATAACCCATGGTCGTGATCATGATCATGCTCGTGCGTCTCTTCCTCTGCTTTTCCGTTTTTGACCCACAAATACAGCTGAACTAAAGCCAAAAGAGCGGATAAAATCATCGAAAGAATAGCTAAATAACGATAGTGGACATTGATATATTGATCAAGTTTGCCAGAGACTTGCAAATACATCATCAATTCGAAATAGCCAGATAAAATCAAAAACCGCAGCATATTTTTCCTCCTAAATAAATAATGTGAATCCAACAACGCTAAGGGCAATCAGTCCGATCAGCGATAGAATAAAACGTCCTGTAAAATATCGTTTCATCATCAATAGATTTTTGATATCGACCATTGGACCAAAGACCAAAAAGGCAGCTACAGGTGCTGTGCCGAACAGACTTAACAATGAAGACCCGATAAACGCATCTGCTTCTGAACAAAGAGACATCGTAAAAGCTAATAACAGCATGATAATGATGGCTAAAATCTTTGTTGAGCCGAGCGTTAGCATCATTCTAGTTGGTAAATAAGTCTGCATCGCAGCTGCGATTAACCCACCAATAATCAAATAACGACCTGTATCAAAAAATTCATCGATTGAATGTGTCAACACATGCCCCGTTTGATGGAACAGCCGATTTTTTGACTCATTCTTATCACTGTGTTCTTCTTCATGGGCATGATGATGGTGATCTTCGGCTACTTTAGAGGAGATTTTTTCTTTCAATACAGCGTCTTTTTGAAAATAGGCAAGCCAGACACCAATCACAAGTGCAACAAAAAAGCTGCCTATCACTCGCCAGCTTGCCATCTGCCAAGAATTGCCAAATGCGATAAACGTGGAAAAAATCACGATGGGATTAATGGTTGGCGCTGTCAGCATAAAAGCAAATGCTGTGTGGACCGGCACGCCTTTTTTTACAAACTGATGAACGATAGGTACGATGCCGCATTCACATGAAGGAAAGAAAAATCCTAAGATCGAACCAGTAAAAATAGAGAATATACGATTTTCAGGAAGCCATCGCTTCACACGTTCTGGGGTCAAAAATACTTGTAAGGCGCCTGAGATAAGACAACCTAATAGTACAAAGGGCAATGCTTCGATAACGATTGATAAGAAAATCGTACTCATCTGCAAAACCGAATTGGGAATAAAAGAAAACATGAGTTTCCTCCTTTTCATTTCTAGTTCATTCGCTTTGCAAATATACGCTTTTATTCAAAAAAAAACAAGTTGCTCTGTCAATTTTTACACAACTCTTATTTTTTATCGAAGCACTTCAATTGACTTTTTCTATTATTCCCATTAAATTAAGGTCTCGTACATATCACTTCTATCACAAAAGGGAGAATGAAAATGAAACAAACCACTAATTTGTCTGAAGTTCAAGACATACTGCAACAATCATCCGTTGCCATCGTTTATCTTTCGATGCCTAATTGCAGTGTTTGTCACGCTGTTCGTCCACGATTGGAGGAGCTGCTCACCCATTATGATATTCCGGCACTTCATTTGGATGCATTCGAAACGCCAGAAGTAGCTAGCAGATTTGAAGTATTGACTGCGCCAGTTGTTCTGGTTTTTCATCATGGAAAAGAGATCTCTCGGCAAGCGCGGTTCATCGACTTTAAAAAAATCCGGCATTTACTAGATGAACTGACAGCAGAAGATGATTCTCTTTCTTATGAAGAACTCTTTCGAACAGAATAAACATTATCCAAACAGAAAAAAGCGATTGAACAAGTGAAAGTTTTGCCTTCATTTGTTCAATCGCTTTTTATTTTTATTCTGCTGTATTTTCGGAATGCGCATTTGCGTCAGAATGCAAGAAATAGATCAAGGTTTGCAATTCATTCGTCAAATCAACATTTTGGATCAATACATCTGACGGAGCATTCAATCGAGCAGCGGTAAAGTTCAAGATTCCTTTGATTCCTGCTTCCGTTAACTGATTGACTACTTCTTGTGCTCTTTCAGCGGGAATCGTTAAAATCGCTACTTCGATTTGCTGGATCTTGATTTGTTCCGACATATCTTCCATTGGATAAACGGGGATACCGTCTACGATGCGTCCAACGATTTCTTCATTCACATCAAAAGCACAACTGATACGTATGCTATTACTTTGATGGAATTTATATTTTAGTAAAGCACTTCCCAAGTTTCCTACACCAATCAGCGCAACATTTGTCAATTGATCTTCATTTAATGTCTTCGCAAAAAAGTGCATAAGATCTTCTACATCATACCCATACCCACGTTTTCCTAATTCGCCAAAATAAGAAAAATCTCGACGGATCGTTGCACTATCTACTTGAACGGCTTCACTTAATTCAGTTGAAGACACTTTTTTCTTTCCAGCATTATTTAAAATCCTTAAATAACGATAATACAAAGGCAGTCTTTTAGCTGTCGCCTTTGGAATAATATGATCTTTCACGAAATGACCTCCACGTATTGTCTAATTACATCTTTGATTTCTCCATCATAGCAGTATTTATAGGAAAAAATCAATTCCATTGCTCAGATATTGTGAAATTTTATTCTTTATTCATTTATTTATCATTTCTGCAAATCTCGCAGTATGATGGAATTTATGGTAGACTACTAATTGAAAAATAGTTTTTTATTTGAGGAGAATTCACAAAGTAGAAAAGAGGATTCCATGATATTATTACAAGCCAATCAGATTGCTCGCCATTTTGGTGCAGAAGTCTTATTTGAAAACATACATTTAGAAATCAGTACAGGCGCTCGTGTCGCTTTAGTTGGCAGAAATGGCGCTGGAAAATCGACTTTATTGAAGATCATTGCTGGAATTGAAGCACCAGATGATGGAAAGATTGCTAAAAATAAAACAGCGACTCTCGGATACCTCGCTCAGGACACAGGACTTGATTCCAATGAAACAGTGTGGAACGAGATGCTGAAAGCTTTTGAACAAGTTAGACAAATGGAACAGCGGATGCGTGAACTAGAGATTTTCATTAGCGAAGGTACGCCAGATACACCCGCTTATACTTCTTATTTAAAAGAATATGATCGGCTGCAACACGATTTTTCGGATCGAAACGGCTATGGTTATGAAAATGAAATTCGTTCCGTATTGCATGGTTTTAAATTCGATTCTTCCTTTTATGACCAGAAAATCGATACTTTATCAGGTGGACAGCGTACACGTTTAGCTTTAGCTCGCATGCTTTTGCAACACCCTGACATTTTGATTCTAGACGAACCCACGAACCATTTAGATATCGAGACGCTTTCCTGGCTTGAAAATTATCTGCAAAGCTATACCGGTGCATTACTGATTGTTTCACATGACCGTTATTTCTTAGACAAAGTAGTCAATGAAGTTTATGAACTAAGCAGAAGAAAAATGCGCCATTACAAAGGCAACTACTCGAAGTATCTAGACTTGAAAGCAGAACAGCTGACAAGTGAATGGAAGGCTTATGAAAAGCAGCAGACAGAGATCCACAAATTAGAAGACTTCGTTGCTCGGAATCTTGTTCGTGCCTCTACCACTAAACGGGCGCAAAGTCGCAGAAAGACATTAGAAAAAATGGAACGTCTGGATCGTCCTCAAGGGGATGAGAAACAAGCAAACTTTCTTTTCAGTATAGAAAAACCTTCTGGAAATGTTGTCTTGCAAATCGAAGATGCCGCTATCGGATATGATGATGTCACCTTATCTGAACCAATCAATTTGGATATCCGCCGACAAGAAGCGATTGCTCTAGTAGGTCCGAATGGTATTGGAAAATCGACGTTGCTGAAATCGATCATCCACCAGATCCCTTTTATCCGTGGCAAAGAAACGCTAGGGACAAATGTCACCATCGGCTATTATGATCAAGGGCAAGCTGATCTGCATACAAACAAGACGATTCTAGCAGAATTGTGGGATGAGCATCCTACCACTCCTGAAAAAGACATTCGAAGTGCTTTAGGTGCTTTCTTATTTTCTGGCGAAGATGTAGAAAAACCAATCCCTCTGTTAAGCGGCGGTGAAAAAGCACGGGTTGCTTTAGCCAAGCTAGCGATGAACAAAGAAAATTTTTTGATCTTGGACGAACCAACAAACCATTTAGATATTGACAACAAAGAAGTATTAGAAAATGCATTGATCGATTACGATGGCACACTGCTTTTTGTTTCCCATGACCGATATTTCATCAATCGGATCGCGACAAAAGTCGTCGAACTCTCTGAAAATGGCAGTAAAGTCTATCTTGGAGACTATGATTATTATTTAGAGAAAAAACAAGAAGAAGAAGAAATCGCCGAATTATTGGCACAAGATGAGCCAGAATCCGCTCCTGCTCCTACGAATAAATCCGATTATTACCAGAGCAAAGAACAGCAAAAGCTTATCCGCAGCCTTCAACGAAAAATCACTCAGGTTGAAGAAGAAATGACGCGGATCGATGAATGGATCGATCGGTTGGAACAAGAAATGGTCGCGCCAGAAAATCTGGAAGATCACGTAAAACTCAATGAGCTGAACCAAGCTTTAGAATCAGCTAGACAAGATCAAGAAACAAAATTGTCGGAATGGGAAGAACTAAGCTTGGAATTAGAAGAATACGAGAATTAAAAGCCAATGGAAAGAGGTTGTGACAGCCCTGTTGTCATAGCCTCTTTCTTTTTTATGCAGAAACATAGCGAAACCGTTCTCTTTTTTCTTACTATTTTTCTCTACTGACAAAATAAACAATAATTTTCCGGCACAATTATTTGCTGTTTTTTGCCATAACATAGTACGATCAACGTAGAAAAGGAGATGTTTTTATGAAAGTTGTTGTCATTGGCGGTGTAGCTGGCGGTCCTTCATTTGCCACTCGTTTCCGTCGATTGAATGAAGCACATGAAATCATTATCTATGAACGCGGAGAGAATATTTCTTACGCAAGTTGTGCTTTGCCTTATTATTTAGGTGGTGTGATCACGGACCGTGACTCGCTGATCGAACGTACACCAGAAATATTGAAAACAAAAAACAACATCGACGTATTTACTAAACACGAAGTAATAGCAATCGATCCTTCCGCTAAGCGATTACTAGTTAAAGACCTATCTACAAATGAAGAGACAGAAACGGATTACGATAAGTTGATCATCTCTTCTGGTGCTAGACCAGCGTACCCGGATATTCCCGGAGCTTTTGAAGCAGAAAACGGCTTTGTCCTTCGCAGTGTAACGGATGCGGATCGAATTAAATCGTTTCTGGAAGAAAAAGATCCACAACATGTCGTCATTCTTGGCGCAGGTGTCATGGGTCTGGAATTAGCTGAGAATTTCAAACATCGCGGCTTAGACGTGACTTTAATCGATCAATTGCCGCAAGTCGCTTTCCCTTATGATCCAGAAATCGCTGATCTAGTTTATGACAAATTGCTGGAAGAAGGATTAACCGTTCATTTAGAAACAACAGTTACTGAGATCCGTGAAAAAGGTCGAGAATTAGTATTATCAGATGGCTCCGTCCTTTCCACTGATATGCTTGTCTTTGCTGTTGGTGTTTCTCCAAATAATGAAGTGGTGAAAGCAGCCGGCATACAATTATCAGATACAGGACAGATCATTGTTGATGACCAGTTACAAACCAATCTGCCGGACATCTATGCGATTGGCGATATTATCGAAACGACTAGTGTAGTGACTGGGCAGCCGATTCAAAGTATGCTTTCCAGTGCGGCCAATCGTCAAGGACACATGCTGGCAGATATTTTAAATGGTACGCCTATGCGCTATCGCGGATATATTGGTGCGGGTGTCGCAAAAATCTTTGATCATACAGCAAGTTATGCTGGAATGACAGAACATGCACTAAGAGCATCAGGCATAACGAATTACAAAACTGTTTTTATCACTCCTTTTGACCATGCCTATTTCTATCCTGGAGCTACAAGATTAAATCTAAAGCTGATTTTTGATGCAGATAGCGGTCGTATTTTAGGTGGACAAGCATTTGGAGAAAAAGGTGTCGATAAACGGATGGGAGAACTTTCTGTAGCGATCACCGGAAACTTGACAGTCTTTGATTTGCCTGATTTGGAGTTGCCTTACTCTCCACCGTATTCTACTACCCGTGACCCGTTGAATATAGCTGGTTATGTCGCAATCAATCAAATGACGAATATCGTAGAAACGATCAAAGCAGGCGATATACCCGAAAACGATTTGAAAGAAGCGTTCTTTTTAGATATACGTGAACCTAATAAAGCACCTTCTGGCAGTATCTCGGCAACAAAAAATATTCCAATGAATGAGTTACGAGATCGAATCAATGAAATCCCAAAAGATAAAAAAGTTTACATTACTTTCAGAAGAGGATTGAATACTTATACTTCTGCCCGAATCTTGGCAGGTTTGGGTATCAAAGCGATTTTGATTGAAGAATAAAAAACGACCGCGGTGGGTAGCCGCGGTCTAGGAGTTATTTTTACTTGAGGAGTAAAAATGAAAAAGTATATAGGGTTGTTGGTTGGTATGTATATAGAATAGAAGATAAATGTGTAGAAATTGTGCATTATTTCTTCACATTTATTAGGTTATAGTTTAAGAAAGTTTAAACATCCCGCAGTTTGGTTATTTTAGGCGTTTCTTTTCATAAAAAAACATGTTGTGACTCTGAGACAAATCATAGTCCATAGTGATGTCTCTAGAGTAACTACGCCTAATATTACGAGGCATAATATTAATTCATCAGCACTAGTACCTAAACTATCATCCCTTTCGAATATTTTTTCTTATATAATAAAGTTTGCTTTCACTCCTCTAATCTCACCAAATCGACTGGCTTGCGTTGTGTGATACTAGGAACTGATTTGTTTAGAACGACTTTTCTATTGTAATCATATTTTTCGCCATCCTCGTTGTCTTCTAATCCTTCAATGAATGATCCCTAATGTGTGTATTAAGTAATTTAATTTTTTTGTTCCTATTTGTTTAACAAATAAATAATCTTAATTGTCAAATTAAGTTAGACAGA
>NZ_KV833919.1:0-9290 GCF_001837725.1 Enterococcus sp. HMSC072F02 | reverse complement strand
TTCTTTATTTAAAACTTTGCAACAGAACCATTTACTCAAATATAACGAAGGTATACGAAGTGCATTGATTTATCCCCATACCAATGACAAAATAGAAGCTAAGAATACCCATATTAAACAATGAAACGTGTATCTTATGGATTTAAATCATTTGATAACATGAGCATTTTTTATTTGACTTCTAGTATTCTTTCTTCTTTTAACATAACTTTTTTCTTATTTATCTTCCAAATCTTGGATGGCCTCTTTTTTTTCTTCAAACCAAACTGCACCAACCAACTCTTGCCCAATTTCAAACGATAGCAATCCCCTGGTAGATCGGTAAAAGTGACTTGTCCGGTTTGATCTGTTAGTTCTTGATAGGCTTTTCCATTGCGCCGCAGGGCTTTTTTCCCTTTTTTATCATAGAGTGCGATTGGCGTATGTTCTGCCACGCCTTCTAAGCAAACAGTGAAATCAAAACGCACTTTCCGCAATCGGTAACGGGCGATCACATGATACAATTGATAAATAGCGGCTAAGATCAACAGGGCCGTCCCCCCCAAGATAGCAATTTGTTTCAACTTACGAAAACGATCGCCTTTGACTTGTTTTTTCTCGGCAGCCGGTGTATATGGCACGCGTTTTCCTGTGACTAACAAACGGTGACTATTGATCATATAAGGGGTACAGGTCATGAGCGTCACCAAGTCTTGGCCTGGTTCGATCTTTAAAACCGAAGTCTGATCTGGCGTCACGACTTGGCTGTCAAATACTTCATAAGCCAAGGTTTCCCCTAAGACATTTAGCAGAAAAATATCACCGTTTTTAAGCTCCGGCAGATTGGTGAAGAGTTCCCGTTCTGGCAAGCCACGATGAGCCGAGATCACCGCATGGGTACTTGCGCCACCAACAGGAAAGGACGTGCCATCTAGGACCGTCGCACCTTGTTCCAATAAATCATCATTGGTCGTATCAAATAGCGGTAACTCAATGGCCAAATCAGGAAGATTGATGGTCCCAATCAAATGCTTTTTGTAATAAGCAGATGAAACCGTACCACCATTCGGATTCGCAAACGGATCGGCACCCGGAGCTAACCCGCTGTCGCTCAATTTATTATTTTCTTCCGCCAGTCGCTTGCGTTCGGCTTCAAATTCTTTCTGGCTTTCCTTCAAATAGCGATCGACGCGCACTTGATCGATCACATTATTCAACGCATCGACATAAAAAGGATAGAGCATGGTCAAGATGCCGACCATAAAAATGAGGATGATCGCAATTTGCGAGATCACTTGCCGATTTTTCTTCATTTTTTCGCTCCATTCTCCAGATAATAAGTAACTTTCTTACCGTGCTTTTTCTTCGTGACGTGGCTTAAAACAAACTGCCGATCTTTTAAACGGCGGACCTTGCCCTTAACTGGTTTTGTCGACCCATCGATCGCCTTGGCATAATAACGACCCCCTCTGATCTCAGGGAAAGACACCCATCCATCCACCTGGCTTACAGCAACTGGTTGGCTAGTGACATCTGTTGCCCAACGTTTTTTACGGACTAAGGTAAAAGTCACGCCTGCTTTGGGTTGACCATTTTCCAATAAGTAAAAACAAAAGTCATAACTGTGTTTGCCACTTTGATAATAGACGAACTTGCGATACATCCAATAGAAAATCATGGCAAAGAAAAGCGGGATCAGTAGTAAATACAAGCGAAAACGCCGTTCGACCGCTTTTTTGGTACTGGTCACTTCCTCCGCCATTTCCTCCACATAAGGTACACGGTGTCCAGTGACTAATAAACGATGGGTATTGATGCCATAAGGTGTACAAGTCAATAAGGTCACCAAGTCCCGCCCCGGTTGGATGACCACTTTGTCGATATCCGACGGTAAAACGATCTGGATGTCATCGACCGCATAAGCCAATTTTTCCCCAGCAATGGTCAAATAAAAATCATCGCCAATCACCAACTTTTCTAAATCTGTAAAAAGTTTACGTTCCGTCAAGCCACTGTGGCCTGAGATCACCGAATGGGTACTATTGCCACCGATCGGATAAGAGGTTCCTTGTAAAATCGTCGCGCCTTTTTCTAAAAGAGCAGCATTGGTTTCATCAAATAAAGGTAAGCTGACCGAAATTTTTGGAATATAGATAGCACCCACGGTATGCTCTTCATAATAGGCTTTACCCGGATCTTTGGCATCATCGACCGCATTTTCAAACGGGTCTTCTACCAGTCCCATGCCAGGAATATTGGTCATGTTCTTACTTTCAGCTAGCTCTTTATTTTTTTCGGCCATTTCTTGGTGCCTCTTTGCTTGTTCTTTGGTATTTGTTGCGGCCATCTCAGCCAAATTTTTTTCCATCATCTTTTGGTCATAGTAGGAATTCACCGCATTGGCCAAAAAGGGATAACTGAAAATAATGGCACCGGTCGTAAATAAAATCGCCATTAGCAGTTTTAAAATCAAATTGATCCGTTCGTTTTTTTTGCGCTGATCCATGCTTGCACCTCCTTCTCCCCATTTAAAAGAAAGAAAAGGCAACTTCAAGAAATGAAGCTGCCTTTTGCTATTTTAAAACTATATCTTAGACTTCAGCTTGTGTTTTAGATTTCTTGAACCAAGCGTAAGCACCGATCATAAGAACAGCACCGATAAGTAAGAAGGCATAGATCCCGTTACCACCTGTTGATGGAAGCAGACCTTTAGGCGTGTTAAGAACAGACTTTAATTTTTGACTGCCATATTGACCGTGTTCAACAGTGAAATCGACATCTTCATCAAGTAACACATATTTATCACTTGAAGTCGCTTTTTCTTCTAATTGATAGTCACCATTTTTCAAACCAATTACTTTCAACTCACCTTTGTCGTCAGAAACGATTTTCGTTGCTTCTGCTTCACCAGTCGTCCATTCTTTAAAGATATATTCACCTTTAGTGTTTTTAGCATCTTCAAATATTGCAAAGTTAGAGCCTTGTTTTACGACAAATTCCGCACCAGATAAGGTTGCACCAGATTGCGAATCTTTTTTGACGAATTTATAACCACCTGTACCAAATTTCGTTGGTGGTGTAATTTTATCTTGAGGGTTGTTACCAATTGTTACTTGGGCACTATTGTTTACTAAATCGTCAGGATTTACTTCAGCAGTTAATTTCATTTTGTAAGTAGCAATCAATTGACTACCAGCTAATTTTCCTACATTTTCACTTTGTTTCAAAGTAACAGTAAATCCGCCAGTTGCAGAATCTTCAGCTAATTCATAGTCAGTTCTAGCTACTAAACCAGTTGCTGCAAAAGAATCTTTTACATAAGCAAGTCCAGCAGTTGGCGTATCAGTTACAGAGTAAGTGACGCCATCTTCCAGAATGTCCGCAGGAATATTTAAAGTTAATTTATATTCGATTTCATCGCCAGTTGTAAGGTTATGATATAAAACATTTCCATCAGCACCCTTAACTTCAGTGAACTTATCTAAATTGGCAACTTCTTTTTTATCAGTCTTGGTTTCGTTCTTTGGATAGACTTGAACGTTGGTATTGATTGTATCTGAATATTTGCCATCTTTAAACGTATAGATTGGCATTGCTAAAACGATTGGAGCGGCCTTTGTCGTTACGGAAACATTGCCTGGCGTGCTTGTTTCAACAAACATATAGACTTTATCTTTGTCGTCGTCTTTTAAAGCAAGTCCTTCAAAAGTTGTTTGACCATTGGCATCCGTTTTTTGTTCTGCTTTTGCTACAGTTGTGTAATCTGACGCATTATCAGCAATTTCTTTTGTTGCATCTGCTTGTGACTTACCATCTGCAATCAGAGCAAGATAAGCATCTGTTACATCATAGGCTGTAAAGCCGGCTCCTTTAAGTGGAGCTCCACCAAAGTCCATTTCTTCCCCAGTATTTTGCATGGAACCTTGTGCTGGAGCTTCGCCATCTTTCCAAATTCGTTTATTGATCGTTACATTTGTCGTTGTTGCTTCAGCAGCACTTACTGTTATCGCACCAAACACGCTGGTGAATAAAGGCACTACAAGTAGGGCTGAAAAAAGTGTTTTCCATAATTTCTTCATTTTCTAATTCCTCCTTGATTTTTTGTACAATATTCCAATAGACCTTAGTCTTTTGTACCTTTGATTAATTGTTTCGTACAGAGTGTTTCCGCCATAAAATGATCGCCGTACCGATCAAAAGAATCCCCAATATACCTAGGAAGGATTTTGCTTCACCTGTTTGTGGCAAGCGTTTCTTCGGTTTACTTGGTTTTTTAGGTTTACTTGGTTTTTTAGGTTTAGTTGGTGTCACTGGCTTTTCAACGATTGTTCCCACATTTTTAGGATAAAGGTGAACGGTAGCTAATTCTTTGTCCGTATAGGTTTTACCGTCTGTGCTCATTTCATATACTGGTAAAGCCACTACTAAGGGTTCGGCCGCTTTTTCGACTTTTACCTTTTCAGGATCAGGCAATACCGTTTCAACAATCAGGTAAACCGCATTTTTACCGCCACTGCTTTTAGGTAGTTGGATAAATTTGATTGTGCCTTTTTCATCAGTCAGGCCTTGTTCTCTGATAATTTTTTGATAATCAGCAACATTTTCTTGAATCATTCGAATAGTTGTTGTTTCGTCAGATCCTTTGACCAATTTATAGTAATCCTCTGTAATGTCATAAATCGTAAATCCAACCCCTTCGATTGAATCTTTGGTATCTTGATCGGCCGCTCCCGTATTTTGAATAGTTGCATCAGGTGCTTGGTCCCACAATTGTTTGTGGATCACAATATCGATCGTCCCATCATCCGCAAAGGCTTGTTGCCCCGTAAAGATCCCTAACAGCAAAGTTGAAAGAAGTAAGGTGATTTTGATGAACAATGATTTATTCTTCATCTTAGTTCAACTCCTTTCGATTACGGTAGAAGTAGCAGATCGTAAGAGCACCTGCTGCTGTGACAAGAGCTAAGGCTACTATGATGAAAGTCTGTATACCTGATCCGCCGGTTGCTGGCAGTTGTCCTTTGGGTGTATTAGCAACCGTCAATTCGATGACGTTATTGTCCTCATCTTTTAGATTTACTTTGATAGCATCTTTATCAAGATCTTTACCATCATAAGTCACGTCGCCGACAGTTCCGTCCGCATTTATAGTGACCTCGAAAGTCCCTTCTAAAAGGACAAACCCTTCTGGTGCTTTCGTTTCTTTGATAACGTAAGTTCCTGGACGAACACCGTAATGATTACCCGAAGCATTTAAAAACTGACCGGTTCCTTCATCATTGGTCTTCAGAGTAGCCAAAATCGTATTGGAATCCTCTTTTGTGGCTAAGCTGAATTCAGTATCTGCTAATGGTTTGTTGCTTTGCGAGTTCTTTTTAAGAATTGAAAAGTCAAAATCACGCAGTTCATTGTATTTGATCAAAACAATCTTATTATCACTCGTTAAATAGAAACCATCTGTCATTGGTTTTGAGTTAGCGGTGATTTCTTTGCCATTTGCATCAAGTAGTTTCCCAGCGCTATCGATTTGGAACTTAAAGACTGTATCATCTTTTTTATAGCCTGTCGGTACCGTCGTTTCTTCCAAGCTGTAATAGCCTGGTGCCAGTCTAGCAAAAGATTTGGCATCACTTCCGATCAAATCATCACCGACAACTTTACCATCATTCGTCCACTTATCTTCATATTGCTTCAACGTAAACTTCGCACCGTCTAATGTTTTACCACTATCTTTATTATATTTTTCAACCAATAAAGGACGTTTGGTAAACTCATTTTCAATGGTGTACTTGATAGTGTTGTCTTTGATTTCAATACCCGTTACAGCATCGTTGAAGGTTACTTTACCTTCTGCACTAACGTTGACTTTCCAACTAGTTGTAGTAGCCGTATGTCCAGCTGGTGGTGTAACTTCTGTCAATGTATACTCAGTATTTAATTGCAGCTTGTACTTATCATCAGACAACGTATAGGTTCCATCCCCGTTGTCCTTAAGTTCAACGCCTGCATTTGGCAAACTACCTCCACTTAGTCTAAAGACTGCTCCTTTAAGAGGTGTCTTTCCTTGATCAGAAATTTTAGTGATCTCTAAAGCAAGTGGTGTGTAGATTTTTTTATTGGTCCAAATGGTTTTAGCAGCATTTCTTGAAGATTCATAGCCATTGACCGTTGCTTCTTCAAAGCTATAAGCAAAATCTTTCCCTTTGTTGTTGAATTGTGGCAACCAAAGCGATTCAGTAGCTCCTTGTGTTTCTGCTACTTTTTCAATATTGGTCTTTTCCCAGACATTAGTATCTGTAGCAACATCGCTTTTAGAAAGACGAATAAAACCTTGCTTCCAAGAATTGCTCTCTGTGGTATCTTTTCGGTTCAAGGTGAAATCAAGAGAATCGGGACGTTTACTCGTATCCTTATCGTATTCTTCCCAAATCTTTTTCAGATTAAGTTTCACCCCCGGTGCCTTTGCGGAAGGAACGCCAAAGTCTACTTTATTATCCGGATTGTCTCCGTTTGGTGTCAAAGTTGTTTGACCATTCATCGGATACCATTTTTCCGGCGTGAAATCTTTATCTTCTGTATTGATACGCACTTGATAATGGATCTGAATTTCTTGATCTTTGCCTAAGTTCAACTCAGTAGTGGTCACTTTACCATTCGACTGGTTTACGGTCGGTAAATTCGTTACAGCACTATTCCCTGTACTGATGCTCTTCACAGTTGGAGTGCCTTCATAAGAGAACTGATCACCCAAAGAATCATTGATCGAACCATTGACTATGGTGTTGAAAGATTTCACTACATTTTTAGCTTGTTCATTCAAATAATCAGAAACATCGCCTGTTGTTTCAGCATCTTTGTATTTACCCGGTGTAGCGATAAGACTTGCTCTATCGCGAACTTGTTGTTCAGTTAAAAAATCTCTATCATTACTCAGCTGAATTCCCAGCGTGTGGATAGTTAAGCCCGCATCTTTGGCGATTTTAGCTGCTCCTAATGTGGCCGGCCAAGTACTATCAATATTTGTTCTATTTCCCCAAGAACCAACCTCATAACTACTATTGAGTTTAGAGGTATTGCGTGGTTCATCCAATGTATTACCGAATTCAGTAGCATAGGTAGTCCCATCAATCGTTTGCGCAGCGGTTACCTTCTTAGAAAAAGTAGGAACCCCATCGGTCAATACGATCATCATTTTGTTTTCATTGGAGCTTCCCGCAAGCATCTGCTGACCTTGCTCGATCCCGATTTGAGTGTAAGTTCCTCCTGTAAATTTTGGTTTTAAAGCATCATTGATTGCATTTATGTGGCTAGTATCCGAAGCTTTACCTATCGGTACAGTAAGATAACCGTTAGGCCCTGTTACATATCCTGGACTAGAAAATCCGACTAAACCAACATTGACGTAATCCCCAATGCCTGCATCTTTAATGGTTTGCAAGAAATTTTTCACACCATTTCTGGCTGCACCAGCACGATCATTCCAGCCGTTACTTTGACTCGATTCCATACTTCCTGACATATCCACTACCAAAACAATATCAACTGGTTTGATATCTTGTTGCTCATTACCTTTTACATTCAAATATACATCGTAAAGCCCTGGTTCACTCGTTTCTTTGGCATACTTCCGAATGGCAAAATCTGTTTGTTTTTCACCATACTGGATATAAGAATGTGTTGTGTCTGATGGATCACCATTCCAGCTAGTTACACCATCCCAAGTGGCAAAGTTGCGTTCCTTGTTACCTTGGTGGTTGATCACATTTGTTTGCCCAGCTGGTTGCCAGCTATTAGTCGGAAAAGTTCCTTTTGTAGCATCTGTCGTATATTCTGGCGCAATATTGCTGTAATTAATGGAAGAAAATGCACTTATTCCACTAAGATATTCAAGATTGCTAGCGCCCACTACTACCCGAGAGGAATTTATCTCAGACGACGTTGCTTCACTGGCTTCTTCCGTTTGTGCAGTCGTTTCGGTCTCTTGGCTACTGGTGATTTCTTCCGCTGTTGTCGGAGAAGTAGCACTTACTTCTGTCGTTTCTTGTGTAGCCACTGCTGGTAATTTCAACGCATGCGGACCTTCTACTGCACTAGTCAAAATATTCTTGTTAATAGTGACAGCTTGTGTTCCATCCGTTTTCGTTGCATCGGCTTGAATTTCAAGAGCTACCTTGGAGACATTTAGCACCGTTGTGAATGAAAGAGAACCCTGCGATTGTTTTGAAAAATCTTTTTCCGCAAACCATTGGTCATCATCAACAGCAAAACTGGCATCTTCATTAAAAGCTATTGCTTCTCCATCAGCCGTCACTTTAAATTTCAGTGCTTGATCATTGCCATCACTTGCGACATCTTTTTCATACTGTAATTTCCAATTTAAAGAATTTCCATCTGATGAAACAGAGGAACTGACTTTTAAACCTGATTGATCTACGATTTTATCCGGCTGAGTTTCTATAGCCTGTGCGATACTCGAATAAGCAGTCAAGATTTGCGGGATAAAGCCCATCAAAATAGCAACCATCATAAACCAGACCGATTTTTTCTTCTTCATTTCTTCCCTCCTCTAAAAAACATGATATCTATTCTTAAACAAAATTTAAATAGCAATACCTAAGATTTGATACTGCCATCTAAATTATAAACAATTTATAGCGATAATACCATTGTTATCTCTTTCACATTCCTATGCTTTGCTGTATCCGCCACTGTTTCCATGCAACTTTTATGATGTCTTGATAATAAATGACTACTCTAAGAAGAAGCGCACCCACGATTAAACTGAAAACGAGCCGTAACACTAAGGAAAAATCTTTTCCAATATCTTCAACTCACTTGAGAAGGCACTTACCCTTCAATTCCGATTTTCACAGAGATATTGTCTAGCAGAAATAAAAATGGATAGGTCGCTTTTATCGTATAAGGTACCGTATCTCCAAACACTTCTTTTTACCCTAATGATGAATTTTGTATCATATACTAGCCTTGAAATTGTTTATTTGAGTAATCTTTGAGCTCTGCAACTGCTTCAGCTGTCAATCCACTTTTCTGTTCAATCTGATAATTGACTTGTTAGTGATAAGTAGTGATTGTTTGAATTCGATATCCGAAGACAACAACACTCAAAAAAACGTTACAACCTTGTTGAACATCATGATGTTCAACAAGCTATCTTGCTATACAAGGATGTTTTAGAAACGAAAACAATAATTTGACACTAATCCATTTAAGAATGCTGCTTGAGAAATTTTTATCAAATGACACTACTCAAATTCCTAAAATGGTTCTGTTGCGAAGTTTGAAAATCAAAC
>NZ_KV833918.1:0-806 GCF_001837725.1 Enterococcus sp. HMSC072F02 | reverse complement strand
AGCGTCAATAATTTTGTGTAAATAACTCGTCCTTCTGCAAAATAATGGGTTACTCAGTAAACATTGAAGCTAATGTATCCGTCACTTGTTGGAAGCCTTTATGGCTTCTATTTAAGAATTTTTGATTGTATGTATCAAAGATGGATACTAGGAAACGCTCTAGTGATTCTTCATTTTGAAACTGCTCTTTTCTGCGGCTGTATTTCTTGATTTGTTTATTGAAAGATTCGATTAAATTAGTTGAGTAAATGCTTCGGCGGATACCAGGCGGAAACTCATAAAAAGTCAATAAATCTTGTTTTTTTATCAGTGACTGCGTCACTTTAGGATAAGTTTTCTGCCACTTCTCAATCATACTCCCTAAAAAGGTATTTGCCTCTTCCTTTGAGCTAGCTTGATAAACAGCCTTAAAATCATCACAGATTTCTTTTCGATCTTTAACACGTACTTTATGAGCAATATTACGGGAAACGTGAACACAGCAATGTTGGTATTTAGCTTTAGGATAAATCTGGTGAATCGTATCTTTCATGCCTTTTAAGCCATCGGTAATAAACAGTAAGACATCATGAACCCCTCTGGAGTAAATGTCCTGTAACAACTCATTCCAAACGTAGGTCGATTCAGTCGGAGCAATCGCATAACTTAGTACTTCTTTAGTGCCGTCTTCTCGTATACCAATGGCAATATAGATTGCTTCTTTGGAGACGGTTTGCCGTTTTAAAGGAATATAAGTAGCATCCATGAAAATAGCGACATACTTATCATTTAGAGTTCTAACTTTAAATGCATTTACTTCTTCAGTC
>NZ_KV833917.1:0-2593 GCF_001837725.1 Enterococcus sp. HMSC072F02 | reverse complement strand
AAGCTCAAGAGGCAGAAGCCGCATCTATTATAAAAGATCAGGAAAAAGATGTATCACAACTAGCCGATACCAATGACATAGGAATAGGTCAAGAAAATACTGATACACAGAAAGAAGAACAGATACCAGATGAAACTTCGGAGCAAGATTCGAACTCAGTTAATCAAAATGAGTACCAAGACAACAATAGTTCTTCCGATAATACTCAGATTCAAAGTCCTAGTTCTTCTGGTTGGGGCGCACCCGTAGCCAACATTATCGTCACAAGTCCATTTGGGGGAAGAGCTGATCCTACTGGATTTTCTGGATCTTTTCACGATGGTATAGATATGGGTGGAACTTCTTCAACGCCTATCATGGCATCAAGATCAGGAACTGTAGTGCAGGCGTCATTTGATGGATCCGCAGGTAATTACATTATTATTGATCACGGAGATGGTTACTATTCATATTACCTTCACCTAAGTAATTATATTGCTACACCAGGCCAATCAGTGAGTGCTGGACAGACCATCGGTACCATGGGAACTACAGGAAATTCAACCGGAGTTCATTTGCATTTTGGAATAGCGACTAGCTCAAATTGGTCTGGATTCGTAGATCCTGCTCCATTTCTAGGAATCTAAAAATGATGAAAAAAATCAAGCATCTTTCTTTAAATTTACTTCTAATTAGCCTTTTTCTTATAGGCTTAGTTTTAATATTTAATTTCCAAATTCGATCTTACTTACTGAATAAACAAGTCCACAATATGACATAGCAAATTATTCACAGAAAGATTTGGAAGACAATCTGAAAAGGAAAGGAAACTTTGATTTTGATTCTGTTGAATCTATATCAAATGAGTTAGTATTAAAAGCACAATTCAAGAATAATGATTTGCCTATAATAGGTGGTATCGCTATACACAATGTAAAATTATCTTTACCAATATACAACGGATTGGACAACACCTCGCTCCTTTCTGGGGCTGGAACAATGAAACCAGATCAGCAGATGGGAAAACGAAATTACGCTTTAGCAAGTCATAGTGCTAAAGATAAAACTATTTTATTTTCCCCATTAGAGTTTATTTCTCTAAAAGAAAAAATATATGTAACAGACTTAAAGAATATTTATATTTACCAAGTGTCCTTTAAAGAAAAAGTGGATCCATCAAGAGTCGAAGTCATTGATGATATTCCTAATAAAAATATGATCACTCTTGTTACATGCGGAGATTTGGCTGCTGTAACGAGATTGATTGTACAAGGTACACTGATCGATACAGTTGAATTTAAGAATGCTAATCAATATATCCATTCTTTATTTAGCTAATATAAAAAGTCTTATCAATCCTGACAGATTACGAGTAGTACTTTTTATTAAAGAAAGAAGGTGCTTTCTAAATTCAAATTGGTTTATGGTCATAATAAATTAAATAGGGAAACGAACGCGATTATAAGTTCGTTTCTCTATTTTGTATGAGTGTCTTTAATCTAATTGAAAAGAGCCCTTTTTGATCCAACCTCAAGAAAATTTTGAAAAAATCTTACTATGGAGCTAACTAGTAACGCACCCTATTTAATCATTTAGGAATTTGCTTATATCCCCCTTGTCATTCTATAGTTTCTAGGGAAGATTTAGATTGTGATTTTCCTAAGGAATATCCTCTGTTTTCTTGATATAATCCAGAAAAAGTAAAAATAAAAAGCACCCAGTTGCAATACTAGAGATTACCAAGCCTACCAAGAATCCTGGTGCGAAAAATTCTCCAGCAATTTTCATATTACTATCTTTTGGTAAGTTAGACAATTGAATCAAATCGTCAAAAGCTACTTTGTAAGGATACTCTTCCCCGTCCACAGTAAAAACCTAACCTGGTTCATAGAGAATAGGTATAACAAGATTATTGCTTTCCTCATTTTGAATTTCTCCAGAAAAGCTTTTCTGTTTGAATGAATCTATGTCCATACCATAATTCGGGAACCGTTGCATTGATGTCGCCAAATTATAGTAATCAATCATCATAAAATTTAATGAGAAATCACGAACTACTTGATTTTCTTCCCAACCTAGCAACAATTCTTTCGTTTGAGCATCAATTTGATGCCAGCAGGGATCAAATTGTCGACTTTCCAAATTGGTCACATAGTGCAAATTATTGGCCAAGTTGACGGGAAAATAAACATAAAGTAACTCATCTTTTGTTACTTCTAGAACGTCAAATGAAAAAGAAGCAATATCTGAGGTTTAACTCACTTCGCTTTCTATAATCTTTACACCGCTAGTCGCTTGATGCTGGATTTCTTGATTAGGAATTACTTGGTATTGGTTGCTTAGCAAAATATCCGTAATAACTGTACCACCATTCCGTTTAGCACGGACGTTACTTGTTGAGTACCCTAATCTCGTTAACATTAGTAAATATTTTTTATTGTTCATTGAACTAAATCCTGATACTGAGGGGAAATCATAGTAGAGATTGTCTTTATCAAAGGATGCATAAGTTGAAGTCACTTTTTTTAGTGGTTCCCAATATTCTTGATATACTTCAAATTCTGTTAGAGTTTGGTTGATTGTCTTGGAATGGCAACAGTTTTTTTGACAAATT
>NZ_KV833916.1:0-1373 GCF_001837725.1 Enterococcus sp. HMSC072F02 | reverse complement strand
CATTTTATTCTAGCTTAATTTGACAAATCATACAATTAAAATTTCGCTTATATTGTCACACTTAGTTTTTCTTCGTCAAAAGTCTTTCCTTTAATAATTTTCTTTATAGATTTATCCGTTTTAACTTTATTAGTTCCTATAAAAAAATACCAATCAAAAATTACCATAAATAATGAGTATCTATTTAGAAAACATTAGAAATAACCAGTAAAATGAACGGCCAATTGTACTTTTACTGGTCATTTATAGAATTTTTTTAAGGAGATAGAATATTATTAATACGTGACACTTCCATTTATGTCAAATGTTTTGGCCCGCTCATTACTTTCAAATCGAAGAAAATACGTGCCAGAAGTTAATGAACTTGTGAAAGTACCGTTGCTAGTTCCAGAAAAATTCCTAGAAGAAACTATAGTTGAGCCTATCAGATTCTGCCGTGCAATAGCAACATTCAACATAGTAGATGCTCCAGCACTCCGTCTAGTTTGATTATGCCTAACAGTATACGAACGTGTAGTTGAAGTAGACCAACTGTTGACAGATCTCCATGACCAAATAGCAGTCCCACTATATGTCATAGCGGTGGTAGCGTTTACAATTGTTGCAGAAAAAAACTTAGTATTAAAAATGCGAGCGATAGTTTTTTACATATATTTTTCATAGTATAGCTCCTTTATGTTTTTTTTTATAATAATAGTAACAAATTGAAAGGAGAATTCTACTATTAATAGCATAAAAATTAAAATAAAATTGTTATTTTTAAATGTTTCATTACTATGTTTATCGTTTTTGTTTTCCAGGTGGTTTTACATGAAATATCTTTATTTTTACTCACTCTCTATTTTTCTTCCTAGTGGAGATGTTGATTTTTGGATTCCATTTATCCAAATAATAATTATTACTTTTTTTCTCTATATTTTTTTACTAAGTTTTTTTACAAAGAAAATTTATAAGGAAGTAATCATTGGATTTTATATTCTTTATTTTTTAGTATTAATTTATCTGCTCTTTTTAAAAAACATTGGAATAAGAGGACTAGAATCCAATCCTTTATCATTTCTTTCTGATTTTATCAATGGGGATGCGATAATCGTGATGCTGAATATAATCATGTTTATACCATTAGGCTGGATACTATCATTAAATAAAAAACATCTAGGCATAGTGGTTTTGGGTATCTGGTTAATTGAAATAGCGCAATATGTTTTTCGTTTAGGAATATTTGATGTAGGGGATATTATTGCAAATGCTGCTGGTTTCGTTGTGGGCACTATAATAATGGAATCTTTATTCAATAAATTTTCATTTGAAATTACGTCTTTTAGTTTAAATAAAAAAATAATATGATTTGTCAAATTAAGCTAGAATAAAAT
>NZ_KV833915.1:0-8259 GCF_001837725.1 Enterococcus sp. HMSC072F02 | reverse complement strand
TCTGTCTAACTTAATTTGACAATTAAGATTATGAAAAAATTGTGTAAAAACATACTTTCAAAGAAATATAGCGTATACTTTATGGAAAGAGGGCTTTTGAAAAAGCCACAGAAAAAAGGAAAAATCAGACAAATCGTGTTTCTTAATTTATTCAGAAGTTTGGAATATTTGTTTGTAGTTTTCCCTTTCTTCGAGTAAAATAAGGGTGTAGAAGGTAAGCTGGAATTACCTTGCGGGAAAGAGGTGTAGAATCATGGGTTTTACAGATGAAACCGTACGTTTTGGTTTTGACGATAGTCGCAAAAAAGAAGTGAGCGAAACATTAGCGATTGTTTATCGGGCTTTGGAAGAAAAAGGCTACAATCCAATCAATCAGATTGTCGGCTACTTGCTTTCTGGAGACCCGGCCTACATTCCTCGTTATCGTGATGCACGAAATTTGATTCGCCGTCACGAACGCGATGAAATCATGGAAGTAATTGTCAAAGACTACCTCTCAAATCATGGAGTGAATTTATGAGAGTAATGGGCTTGGATGTCGGTTCTAAGACAGTAGGCGTTGCTGTGAGCGATCCCTTTGGCTGGACAGCTCAAGGAGTAGAAATCATTCGAATCAATGAGGCAGAAGAAGAGTTTGGTTTTGATCGGTTGAAGGAATTAGTGGCGCAGTACGAAGTAGACCGTTTTGTAGTTGGATTACCTAAGAATATGAACAATTCCATCGGACCAAGGGCAGAAGCTTCCATGTCATATGGAGAGAAGATCAAAGAACTATTCTCCTTGCCAGTTGATTATCAAGATGAACGACTAACCACTGTTCAGGCAGAACGTATGCTAGTAGAGCAGGCAAATACTTCAAGAGCGAAACGAAAAAAAGTCATCGATAAATTAGCAGCTGTGATGATTTTACAAAATTATTTAGACGGCTCAGGTAAGCAATTATTTTAATAATAAAAAGAAAAGAGGTAATCTTATGACAGAACATAACCATTCCCACGAACACGAAGGACACGAACACATCACATTGGTGGATGACCAAGGAAATGAAACATTATACGAAATCTTGCTAACAGTTGACGGACAAGAAGAATTTGGACGTAACTATGTTCTTTTATATCCAGCTGGTGTTTCAGAAGATGAAGATGTAGAATTACAAGCTTATGCATACATCGAAAACGAAGATGGAACAGAAGGCGAGTTAGAACAAATCGAAACAGACGCAGAATGGGATATGATCGAAGAAGTATTCAATACATTCATGGCGGAAGAAGAATAGAACAAAAGAATCGATAAGGTGTAAGAAAAGCTGGACTCTCTGAAAAGTAGAGCCCGGTTTTTTCGTTTAGCACTACCTTTCTTTAAAAAGTAGAAAAGCTTTTGAAGCCTCGTTTGTTTCTTTTACTGTATAATAAAAGAAAAGAGTAACAATCGTTAAAAGATATAAACAAGAGAAAGGAAATACAAGATGATTGGTCTGATTTATTTTGTGGTGATCGTTCTGGCGAACACAGTTGGCGCTATTTCCGGGATGGGTGGAGGCGTGTTGATCAAACCGATTCTTGATCTTATCGGTGCCCATTCTGTTGCAGGGATTTCTTTTTACTCAACAGTTGCGGTATTCACGATGTCCATTGTTTCGACTGTGCGACAAGTATCAAGCGGGAAATCACTGAATTGGCAGATTGTCGGTTGGGTATCTAGTGGAGCTGTTGTTGGAGGAGTAGTCGGCAACATTGTATTCGAAGTTTTTTTACAGTTATTTGAAAACGAGAAGCATGTGCAGCTGATCCAAATTTTTTTGACGGTATTGACCTTGGTTTTTGCGTTCTTCTACACCAAGCATCATCAGCCAAAATTTCATTTGACGTCATGGACTTGGTACCTTATATGTGGGGTGGTTCTGGGCTTTTTAGCTAGTTTTTTAGGTATTGGTGGTGGACCAGTCAATGTTTCTTTGTTGATGCTGATGTTTGCATTGCCAATAAAAGAAGCAACACTATATTCTCTATCTACGATTTTCTTTTCTCAACTGGCAAAATTGGTAACGATTGCTTTAACAAGTAGCTTTATGCGCTTTGATTTATCTATGTTGTTTTATGTTATCCCCGCTGCTATCATTGGAGGTTTGTGGGGAGCAAGATTTAGCAGGATTTTGTCTCCAAAAAAAGTGACCTTTATTTTTCAAGCGATTGTCATCGTGGTTCTTTTGATCAATCTTTACAATGCTTTCGTCATCTTGCAAACATTAGAAGGATCTGGATTCAAGCAAGTCAAAATCACTGAAAAGTCTTTTTTTAAATGAAAAAAGGAGTATACTATGATAAAAAAATTCATTTAAAAAAATAGAAATTGGCTGGTGATTTGGATGTTGCGGGAAATGCGTTTAGGTGATGCAGAAGCACTACGAGAAATCAATGCGGAACAATTAGGGTATGATGTACCATTAACCGTTACGGTGAGACAAATGAAGAAACTGTTGAAGGAGCCAGAAAAAAATTTTTTCTTGGTTTATGAAGATCCTACTTCTAAAAAAGCAGCTGGCTATGTACAAGCGGAGTCCTATGAATCAATTTTCAGCGATCCGATGTTCAATATTATGGCACTTGCTGTGTCTAAACATGCTGAAAAAAGAGGAATCGGAAAGGCCTTGATGACTGGCGTAGAAGAAGAAGCGAAAAGACGAGGAATATCAGCAATCAGACTTAATTCTGCAGAATACAGAGTAGAAGCACACCGATTTTATGAACGCATCGGTTATCATTCCGATAAAATGCAAAAAAGATTTTTGAAAATCCTGTAAATTTTTATCAAAAAATACCTGGTCATCAAGCCGATACTTGATGATCAGGTATTTTTTTGACTAAGAAAGTAATTGCATCAAGAAACCTGAGATGATCAAAACGATGGCACCACCAAGCCGATTGCCCATTTGAGCAAAAGCAATAAGTTCCATCCGATTAGCTGCAGATAAGACAGCTACATTTCCTGTACCACCCATCGAGTTGTTGCATAAGCCAGCAGTAATAGTTGATTCGATTGGATATAAACCAAACAAACGACCGACAAATCCTGAAACTACTGAAATCGCGATAACACTTGTCAAACATAAGACAACAAATTGCCATGTCAAAGCAGAAGCCAATACATTTAGATTCAATAACGCAATACCGATTCCGGCAAGAACAGCTGCTGTCAAGTTTTTGACAATCAAGTTGTTGAACATGATAGCTGCATCTTCGTAATATTCTGGTAATAGGTTTGCGATTTTACAGATAACAACGATAATGATCATGAATGCGTAAGCATGGACTTTAGGAACAAAATAGTTACCGATTTGTCCTAAGATGAAGAAAGTCAATGATACCATCAAACCGACACCTAATTGTGGAATGGAAGGTTTTACATTTCTAGGTTTTCCATCGCCAAGGTCGCCTTTTTCCATTAATTTACCATTACCGTTGAATTTTGGCATTGATTGTCCCGCACGAGCAACTAACGCTGCACCAATGATAGCTAGGACATTTGTCATTGCTGTCGCAGGAATCAGGCGGGAAATGATAGAAGAAGCGTCCGTGCCTAAAACATTTGCATAAATCGTTGATAAAGGTACAGCTCCGGCTCCAACACCACCAGCCATTGCGGGCAATGAGATATATAAAACGGAATTTGCAAAACCATTTCCGATAAGCATACCTACGAGTCCTACGGCAAAAAAGAGACGACCATTGAAATAAGTGCAACGGGAATAAAACGAACAGAAGCTTTCATCAATAGATTACGGTTCATACCAAGGATGCTACCAGTAATCAAGGCAGCAATATAAAAGTCTAAAAAGCCCATATTGCTGACAAAGTTTTCTGTGGATTTTACTACATACTCAGGTAAGATCCCAAATGTAGCAATCGCGGCAGAGGCAAAGATCGCAAAAACGGAGCCACCACCTAAATAACTTTTGACGATAGGGATTTTTGTTCCGATAAAATGAAATAAATTACCGAAAATGACCAAAACAGCGATTGGGCCAATCATATTCGTCGGTAATTTTCCTAAAGCCATTGCAATGATCAGGACAAGGACCATGATCAAATAAAGGGGCAAACTTACGCCGGTAATTTTTGTTGACCAAAACCCTTCTTTTTTCTTTTCCTCAACTGCAGTTGCAGTTGTTGTTTTTTGTGCCATTTTTACAGATCCTTTCTTATTCTGTATCGTATGAAAAAAGCCAAAGAGAAGCGGCAAAAGAGCAGTAGTTGGCTGGCTGCTGTTTTGCCGCAGTCGCTTTTTTCTTTTTAGACGTCATACAAAGTTTCTGTATGTTCTTTTACTATAACAATCTTAATCTTCTAAAGATTTATATTCAGGAACCCATTTAGCAGATTCAACAGCTTCTTTGATATCCGTGATTTCTTCACGATTCAATTTTTGTGCAACAACTGATTTTGCGACAGTTTCAGCAATCGTTTGAGAGAATTCAGTGATTTTTGCTACTGGAGGCAAGATAGCTGCTCCTGGTTTTGTTACATCAACGATTCCGCCTAATGCTCGACTAGCTTGAGAAATGATTTCAGCATTTACTCGTGTAGCTGTTGAAGCAATCAAACCAAGCCCTAAACCTGGGTACATCAACGCATTATTTGCTTGACCGATTTGGTAAGTTACACCGTTATATTCCACATCAGCAGCAGGGATACCTGTTCCAACTAAAGCTTTTCCGTCCGTCCATTCAATCAAATCTTTTGCTTTTGCTTCTGCCAATTTTGTTGGATTAGACAAAGGCATGATGATTGGACGTGGGGTATGAGCCGCCATTTCTTTCACGATTTCTTCAGTGAATGCTCCAGGTTGGGTAGAAGTACCGATCATGATCGTTGGATGGATTGCTTTTACAACTGCTTCTAAGTTTGTCAATTCATCAGCATTAGTGAATTCTGAGCGTTTACGAGCGAATGGGATTTGACCAGGAGTCAACCCTTTTGTATCTTCAAACAATAAACCCTGTTTATCTACTTGATAGAAATGTTGGCGTGCTTCTTCTTCAGGTACACCTTGACGGATCATTTCATCTAAAAGGATGTTTGCGATACCTACACCAGCAGTACCAGCACCAAATGTCAAGATCGTTTGATCTTTCAATTCCTCACCTGATATATTCAATCCACCTAATACACCAGCTAGTACAACGATTCCTGTGCCTTGGATATCATCATTGAAAGTAGTGATTTTATCTTCGTATTTTTCTAAAATCGTTGCAGCATTTCCTCGTCCAAAATCTTCCCAATGTAATAACAATTCTGGGAATAATTCAGTAGCTGATTGAACGAATTGATCAATGAATTCGTAGTAAGTTTCGCCTTCTACACGAGCATGACGATTCCCTAAGTATAATGGATTATTCAATAATTCTTCGTTATTAGTACCAGCGTCAATCGATACAGGCAAGACTTGTGCAGGATTGATACCAGCCGCAGCAGTGTAGACCATCAATTTACCGATAGCGATGTCAACACCGTTCACACCCCAGTCACCCATACCTAAGATTCCTTCTGCATCTGTCACAACGATCAAACGAATGTCGCGTCCATCTGCTGCGTTTTTCAAACTTGCTTTGATATTTTCTGGTTCGTCGATTGAAAGAAATGCAGCATCTTGTGGTTTCAAGAAAATTTCGTTGTATTGTTCGATTGAATCCGCAACGACAGGATCATAAACGACAGGCATGAATTCAACTAAATGTTCGCCCATCAATTTATAAAACAATGTCCGGTTCGTATTGAATAGATTCATTAAGAAGATACGTTTTTCCAAATCGGTCTGTTTGCTTAAGTATTGACCGTAAGCTTGGACAGATTGTTGTTCCAATGTTTGGACAGTACTTGGAAGCATACCAGTGATTCCGTATTTTGCCCGTTCTTCTTTTGTAAAAGCTGTTCCTTTATTTAGAAAAGGATTATTTAATAAGTTTAGCCCTGTAAGCATGAATGATTCCTCCTAAGTTTTAGTACAAACGAAGTATAGGAATCAGATGAGGATATAGTCAAAAAGAGCAGGTATAATAAATTTTATTTATATGAGTAATAGAGTCAAAAGAAATCAAAATAGCGGTATTTGTTCTTTTTATATCAACAATCCTTGCTTGATTACTATGCGTATCTCTTATATGCTAAAGAAAGAAAAGTAGAAGAATAAAGGATATGTTAGATAGATAAATAGAATCTCTGAAGAATAAATCACGTGATCGTGACGATAAAATACACTTACGTCAGGTGATAAAAAATACATAAGTAGAAAACTAAGAGGAGGAACAGAAAATGAAAGAAGTTCAATTGATCAGAAAAAGCGAACTATCAGAAGGTGGTTGCAATGCATGCGGCGTAGTAGAAGCAACAAGCTATACATTAAAGCTTGGTGCCAACAAAGCGATAATCTCTGAGTTGACAGTAGGCGGTCTTGTGGACAGTCTGGCGCTTGCTGAAGGTTTTATTGGAGAAGATATTTATGAGATGTTTTCAGAAATTCGTCAGTTAAAAAAAGGGGAAAACTGCATAGAGGTTCATCATGAGAGCCCGAATGTGAGATTCAAACGTGGTGATAATGAGATGATCTTCAATAATCATGTGTCCGATCACACCGAGCTATATGGAATCGTGAATCAAATACTAACTGAGCTTTTTGGATTGGGACCTTATGCGTTCAAGGAAGAAAACGGTAATCCAAAATTAAACGAAGAATGGCAAGAAACGATTGAAATACAAAGAAACAACCCGCACTTATTTCAATAGGCATCCACAGTATTTCGTAAAAGGGACTTTGACACGACTTTTGTCAAAGTCCCATCGTTTTTTATCTATTTGTGTTCTAAACATTTCTTTCAGAGTAGTAACAACTGGAATGACTGAAATGCAAACAGATTATTTGCCTGTATCAATACGGAAGAGTAATATAAAATTTGTAAACGCTATCATATTATTCATTCAATTTTTTATAGAGGGAAGGCATTGAAATGGAAAAAACGTATCAAGCAGGTACAAATGAAGGAATAGTGGATTTTATCAATATGGAAGATTTAGAAATAGCCGCTTCACAAGTGATTCCAGCTGGTGGTTATGGTTACATCAGCAGTGGTGCTGGCGACTTATTTACTTATCAAGAAAATGAACGGGCATTCAATCATCAGCTGATTATTCCTCATGTATTAAGAGATGTAGAATTACCCGATACAACTACACATTTTGACGAAGAAACGCTGACTGCACCAATCATCATGGCACCAGTTGCTGCTCATGGCTTAGCTCATGTGAAGGCGGAGAAAGCTTCTGCAAAAGGTGTAGCAGATTTTGGGACGATCTATACAGCAAGTTCTTACGCTTCTTGTACTTTAGAAGAGATAAGAGAAGCAGGCGGGGAGAAAGCACCGCAATGGTTTCAATTTTATATGAGCAAAGATAATGGAATCAATTTGGATATTCTTGAAGTGGCCAAGCGTAATGGAGCAAAAGCAATCGTATTGACAGCGGATGCAACAGTTGGCGGAAACCGTGAAACAGACCGCAGAAACGGGTTTACCTTCCCGCTGCCAATGCCGATCGTTCAGGCTTATCAATCAGGAGTAGGCCAAACGATGGATGCTGTATATAAATCTTCCAAACAAAAACTTAGTCCAAAAGATGTAGAATTTATCGCTGCTCATTCTGATTTGCCAGTCTACGTGAAAGGTGTTCAATCAGAAGAAGATGTCTATCGATCATTAGAATCTGGTGCTGGTGGAATTTGGGTATCTAACCATGGTGGCCGTCAATTAGATGGGGGGCCTGCTGCGTTTGATTCGTTGCAATATGTGGCAGAAGCAGTAGATAAACGTGTACCAATCGTGTTTGACAGCGGTGTACGACGTGGACAACATGTTTTCAAAGCAATCGCATCAGGTGCCGATCTTGTTGCTATTGGCAGACCCGTTATTTATGGATTGTCTTTAGGAGGAAGTACAGGAGTCCATCAAGTGTTTGATTTCTTTAAAACAGAATTGGAAATGGTCATGCAATTAGCTGGAACACAAACAGTAGAAGATATCAAAAAAATAAAATTGCGTGAGAATCGTTTTATTTAAGAAATAAATGACGAAAAAAATAGGAGTGCGGCAGATGATGCCGTACTCCTATTTTTATAGTTCAAGGATGTCACTAATAGAATAATTTGAAACGAAAAAATAAAATTGAAATATTTTTTCATACTCTTAATTGTCAAATTAAGTTAGACAGATCA
>NZ_KV833914.1:0-889 GCF_001837725.1 Enterococcus sp. HMSC072F02 | reverse complement strand
GAGATGCGCGATTTAGCCCGTTTTTATCAAGAAATTGAGAAGAAAATCACTCGTCTGCGCATGGATTTACACAACTGCCTTCAGTTGACTTTTCCAGAGCTTGAACAGTTCTTTTCAAACAGGCTGACCCCTTACGCATTGACATTGATCCGTCTTTTTCCCCATCCAGATTTTGTATTGGCATCTACTCGGACAAAAATAAAAAATAAACTGATCAACGAAACACGGAAAAAAATCTCCGCGAATCGTGCCGAGCAAAAGGCAGATCAAATCATCCACTATGCACAGTGTGCCTATCCAGCTGTTGAAAAAGACAGTATCCACTGTCAAAAAACGATCTATTACGCCGAACTTCTCCAAGATTTACTCGAACAAAAAGAAGCACTGGCGACACAAATGATCAAAAAAGCCGAAGGCTCTCCTTGCTTTTTGTTGTACCAAACGTTCCCTGGGATTGGCGCACTCACAGCCGCTTTATTGCTCGGTGAATTAGGAGATATCACACGATTTAAAACCCATAAACAATTGAATGCCTTTGTCGGAATCGACATCCGACGGTATCATTCAGGTAAGTATACTGGCCAAGACCGCATCAATAAGCGTGGTAATCCCAAAGCACGGAAAATTATTTTCTTCACCATTCGAAATATGATTCGCCAGCAACGCGCAGCTCCTAATCATATTGTCGATTATTACTACAAATTAAAAAAGCAACCTATCCCTAAGAAAGATAAGGTTGCCACAGTTGCTTGTATGAACAAGCTTCTGAAATGTATGCACGCTATGGTTAGGGCACATACAGAGTACGACTATGCGTACGCGGTCTCAGTGGACCATTAACTAAACCACTTACAGTATACCACTTCTTTGCCCAGATCGAAAATTTTTT
>NZ_KV833913.1:0-507 GCF_001837725.1 Enterococcus sp. HMSC072F02 | reverse complement strand
CCTCTAGGAAAAAATTAACTAGCACCACGGGTCTAATTTAGTAATAAAGGTTAGCTTCTTTTGCATATATGATGGTTTTAAGACCTTAAAAAATTGTGTGTGTGTAATTATTAGTTAATTTACTATCTAAATTTGATTTCTTATGAATATTATATAAAAAGTTATAAAAAAAGGTAAATATGATAAAAGAGAAATTATCATATTTATCTTTTACATTTACTTTTCTCTTTCCATAGTTCGTTTTCTTAGAACTTCAAATTGATTTTTAAAAGTATGTTGTTGTTCGTCAGTTAATGAATCGACTAAGCATACGTTATGAACTTTTTTATCGTGCATGTCTTCGTCTGTAATACCAGTTAAATCATATCTTTTTAACCGTTCCATATTTTTGATAGTAGTGCTGAAAATATTACTTTCTCCAAATACTTCTTTAGCATTTTCTAAAGTAGCAATATCAACGGGCGCTCCATTTTTTAATAACGCGAATTGTAAAATTAAGTTAGAAAA
>NZ_KV833912.1:0-12852 GCF_001837725.1 Enterococcus sp. HMSC072F02 | reverse complement strand
TACCGAAGGACAGCTGATTGAACACCGTTTATCCGGAAAAAAGGGCTGCAACAAGACTTTTGTCACAGCACCTACTCTTATCTTTACTACTTCTTATAAACCAGATTTCACTTAATATTCGATATGAATCACCTTCTGCGGAATTTCTTTCCTCTGCGATATACATAGAAACCACCGACTAAAAGAACTGCTGCTAGGGCCCCGATAATGATATACAACAAAGAATTTGTATTATTTTCTACAGTAAAAACCTCATGATTGACTGAGTTTGCTTGTTCTTTCGTAATCGTAAAGTCTTTTGTCAGCAACCACTTTTGCCCTGTCTCATCTTGTGCTTCGACTAAAAGTTGATAATCCCCCGATTCTAAAGGTTTCGTATTTCCAGCTTCCCCATGATAAATAGGCATAGCAAAAACTGATTCAGGAGCAATACCACCATTTTCGATTTTTCGTGTCATTATCGGTTCTTCCCGTCCTTTTGAATGAACAGTTGCTTCAACGGTCACTCCCTTGATATTGATTGGTTGAGGATTTTCTAGCACAGCAACCACACCAGCATTGTTGGTGATCACTTCGGAACGTACCTCATTCAACTTCAGATCCGGCACAACTTCCTTGTCATTTGCGCTCATCATCAACCCAACCACATAAGCGTATTCGCTAAAAAAAGGCTGATTACTTTCTTCTTTTTCAGCTGAAAAATCTTTTTTCACTTGGATCCCGCCTAATAAGATTCCATCAAAGGAAGTATCAGGTGCTTGTACTTCTAAAGTAACGACTCCTGCTTTATTCCCTGGGATCACTGCTTCTTTTGGATAATCGACCAATGCGCAGATGGGTTGCTGAACGATTGACTCCTCTGGTAATTCATTTTGTCCGTAGTCAATCACTATGTTTCCGTTTGTCTGAGCTGTATTGACATTGATAAAATACGTTTGCTCCTGATCAGAAAAATTATTGATCTGGATCTGTAGTGTCTGTTTTGTTCCAGGTTCTACTCGTAAATCAAAGAATGAACGTCCTTCTCGCTGATTGTCCGGTAAAATAGGATGGACGCTATAGTCTGCTCCATGATTTTCATCAGCAAAAACGACGATTCCAGGAAAAACTAGCGGTATTAACAAAGTTATCAAAACCAATACTAAATGTCGTCTCACTTTTCATCCCTCCATTTTATGTAAAAAGGATGGAGTTAGCTTATCCGCTCCATCCTTTTGCGGTTGTTTTCAAGTAAAACAAATTATTTTACTTGAAATACTGCTGTTAGATCGAATCCACTGCTGTGTAAGTAACTGTCCCAGTATACTCTCCAACCGGTGTATTCGCTTTGATTGTTAGTGTTGGCGCTTCTGATGTGAGTTCATTTATATGATCAAAAGTACCGGAAACATAAGATATCGGAAGAGTTGTTGCAGATTCTAATATATTTTCTCCATTGATCGTAAGAGCAGAAGCAATATCATCTGTTAAGTTTGTTGCACTGACTGTCAATACCCAGTCTCCCGCAACTACAGCATTCTCCCAAGCTGCTGCCAGCTCTGTTGTATCTTCAACACCAGTGTATTCGCTAATCAATTCTAAAGCTTCTGTTTTGCTGGCTTCTAGCGGACGAAAATCGGAAGCTTGCAATGCGCCATCAAAAGTACCATTGACAGTTGTGTTTGCGCTGATTTGCGCAACCGTATGTTCACCAAAATCGATATCAGGAACAGAATCTAGTGTAAAAATCCCTGGATAAGTTGGAAGTCCATCCTCTACTAAAAAGTCAGTAATCTCCACTCTGGTCATTCCATCCATTGGTTCATCAAATTCTGCTGCCATGACTGTTGGTGCAAAACATGTAAATAACATCGCACTTGTACTTAAAACCCCTGCTAATTTTTTCATTTTTTGTCCTCCTTTTTTTCTCATCAAAATTCTGCATTCACAAATCGCCAATAATGTTTCGAGTAGTAATGACCACTAGATGTCCCCTCAGGAAAAGAGAGTGTTGACTGCTCGCCAGGAATCGTATATGTAACGATTCCACGTTCTTTGTTTCCTGTTGACTGGATGATCGTACGATACTCTTTTCCTGCATCTTGGTGATCATATTCGAAAGCTTCCAATCCTTCGACTGCTTCTTCGTTCTTTCCGCTGAACATTCCTCTGCCTAATTGATAATCGGCAGTCAAAAGATGGCCATCTTTTTTACAACGGAAGTCTTCTGTTTTCAGTTGTAGTTGCCATTTTGTGCTCTCTTTTCGAGAATCAAGAAAGGTAATCGATAAATCGTTGCTCTCTCGATGGATTTGATTGTGTTCATCTGTATAGCGCGATACGAACAGTAAATCATCAATGTATAGCATCCGTGGAAATTGTTCATTCAAAGGAACGATTTTCAGAGAAGTCGTGCCCTCGGTCTGTCCGTGAACAGCAGAAGAACAGCTAAACATTCCTATGAATAATGCACTCCATAACGCTAGCGAAAATCTATTTTTCATGTTTTTCGCCTCCACGTATTTGATGACGATAGACTAAAATAACGCCGATAATCAACAGCGTCCCAACAAATGAAATCAATCCTGCCTTTGCTTCATTTGCCTCTGGAAAACTGCTTTTCTGTTTTTCTTCTCCCTTTTCAGTCTGCTTTCCTATCTCCCGTTCATTGATTTCTATGACTGCATGCGTTTCACCAGCTTGGGTAGCAGCATTCACCACTGGCATCGATAACGAGAACAGGAGTAGAAGAAGAACAGAAATCATCCAGTATCGGGTTTTTGATTTCATTGTTTTCTCCTTTCCACTTTTTTTCTAGTATCTAGCCAGCCATACGATCCCCCCTTTCAAAGCTAGCTTCTTGCTATAACACATCTTCAATTTTCCACGTGATCGTTCCAGAATATACGCCTAACGCCTCTTGATTGTTTAGCCGCAGCAATAGCCCTTCTTCCTCCGAAAATTCATACTTTTTGTCAATCTCAAGCGTTAAAGCAGAAAGTGCGATTTCTCCCCATTCATTTTTGAACACAAGATACTCTTCACTAATCGCATGTTGCATATCCACATGATTTAGTTCTTCAGCGGATACGGTCACTCTATATGAATCCGATGTATTCAACGTGTTTCTAGTAACAACACGCATCCCTTCTTCACGAGCTTGTGCTTGTCTGTTCATTGGCAATTGTGATCGAGCATACTTCCAGCTGTATTCTTCTGTCACGAATTCAAATCCGATAAATCCTTCAACAGTGAAGGTTCCATTTAGCTCTAGATAAGTGATCTCATCATTGATAGGTCGATTATCAGTAAGGGTGAGCTTGATTGTATTTTCTCCTAGTTCGAAAACACCTTCTGAATCTTTTAGATCGATTTTGAACCCTCGTGATTGATGCATTTTGAATTCTTCTTCTGCATCTGTGATTATCTGATTTTCAATCAATAACTCATCATTGATCCATACGCTGTAATACAAACGATCTAAGTCTGGATCAAGATAATCAAGTGTAAAATGGAACGGATCTTGAAAATCAATAAATGTATTTTTTTCGCCAAACGTTTCATTTGCCGTTCGTAAGTTGTCAATTTCTGGTGGGTGGTTAGGTTCACGCTGGATCTCGTATTCAACTGCATGTTCGACTTGAGCATGATAATACTCACCGGTTGTAGTGCCTGTTCTCCCAATAAACTCTACCCGCTCATAGACGTTATGATATTCAAGCCCTTGAAACTCTGATTTTACTTTTGTTTTGTAATGCAACGTCACTTCTGTTCCTATAGGAATCTCGATAGCTTCCTCTGGATAAAAGCGCTGGGTGGATGAATCATAAAAAGCATTTACATCTATTCTTGTAGCATTTTCACCGTTACTATCTAGTTCTTGATACGTAAAATATGGTTGATAGCCATCTTCTGATAAGATTAATTCAGTAAACTCAAAAGGATTGGATTTGCTTTCTTCTTCATCAGAAGTCAAGATAGTGATGCCATTATCTTCACTAGGATTAAGGAAGATACTACCATCGCCTTCTTCGTTGTAAAATGTAACTGCGTGTTCCAATTCTGTATTGATAGGGATTTTTTTGCCATTCACATTCACCGTCACGCCTTGCTCTTGCGTTGTAATTTCATGCACCAATTCCCCTTGGACCTCAAATCGTGGATTGGTTAAAAAGATTGCTGCATCTGCACGAGGACTAAGAAGAGAAAATTCAGCAGTCGCAGTGAATCCCCAGTATAGTTTCTTCGATGGAAGATTGGTAAAATAGTCATTGATATTGATGGTGCCTTCTGTTATGCCATATCCTCCTGTTTGGCGCAGATCCTCCATTGTAAAGGTAAGCATCCCTGCTGGGGTAATGTTGATATCCAATTTCCACCAGCTGTTAGTCGAAAATTCACTGTTTATGCCAAAGTCTTTTTTAAAAGATTTAGTAATCGGACTACCTGAAGGCGCTGCTGCAATATGGGCACCAGAGAATTCTCGATCTCCTAATGCATTGATATTTAGAAGAGGGCCAGTAGAAATTTTATTATCGAATTCAAGAATCATTCCATTCGCTATATACTTATCAATAGGAGCTATACCTGTCAAAAGGTCTGGGTGATAATACGCTCCTAATGACTTAGGTGAATGCCCTGCTGTAGGATCATACATATTGTAGATACCCCGTCTGCTGAAAAACAAATTAGTAGGATTCCCATCATGAAGAAAGAACGTGATTCCCTCTGTATCTTCATCAAAATAGAGATAACTTGTAAATCCGATATCCGTAGACATGTTCGTAAAATCAATCCTATTAGAACTTGTTGAAACCATATGCCCTCTGTTATATAGCAATGAACTCAAATTTGAAGGCGTCATATAACTTAATCGGTAGTCTTGATCTAATGTTGCGACATTAGGTGCAAGTGTGAAAATATGACTTGGTCTTGCAAACAAGTGATTTAAAGGAATAGCATCTGCAAAAGCACCATTCAAATTGGGATCTAATATACTGGGAGCGGCATAGTTTTCAACTTCTTCCGCTTCTGTTTGAGCTTCTTCCACTGGTTCTTCTCTTGATGCTTCTGGCTTATCAGAAATCTCAGTAGGCTCCCCATTTATTTCAGGTACGGCAGTATTTTCCGATAAATCGACTGCGACTACGTACTCTGTCTGGTCACCGATGAATATCTCTTCTAATTCATCTCCTGTTTGTTTCATTAGTCTTGGCGTAATTTTTAGATGGTATTGATTGTATTCTTCTACTATGAGGGTTTTAAAAACGATTTCAATTCTCTCATTCTCTGAAGAAAAATCACCTGCGTAGTACCATTCCTCATCAACTGGTCCTACTTTTCCAAAGGTTCGTTCGATTTCCTGAATGCTTTCTCTCAGTAATAATCCTTCGTGTTCAACTATTTCCAGCTTAAATTGCATTTGATATTCAGCTTCATCTTTTGCATGCTTCTCATATGTCATACTCCATTGTATCTGCTTCAGTTCCTCATCCATTTCGTAATCGATCACAATATTCGCATGTTCATCAGCTACTACTTTTTCAGACTCAGTCTTGGCAAAAGCGATTTGCGACAGTCCCGTAAGTTGCGATAAAAATAGGACAGCAACCATAAAAACTACACTGCCATAATGTGAGACAGTTTTCGTTTTTTTCATTTCCTCTCTTCCCCTTCTTGAATATTAGTGAGATTTTTTCAAAAAGCTCCGATATAGTCGTTCTCATCTTTTATCCGACAACTAAAATTTAACTTAATTAAAATAAGATTGCAGATAGATTAAAAAGAGGTTGTTAAAAAATATAATAACAAAAAAATACCGTAAACAGCCATTAAATCCATAATAAAAGGTAGCAACCAACTTAATAAAAAACATTAACTCATAAGAAATGGAAGTGTTTTCTCAAATAAATTGTATTTATCGATCAAATTTGAGACAATAAAATGGGAATAAAACCAAAAAAATGAGAAAAATATAATTTAAGCGGATATAAAGAAAAATGAAGAGGTATCTAGAAATGATCTAGAGTTGAATAATAGTTTATAAAATATTTGTATTTTTAATTATTTAAAGAAATAAGCAATCAAAAAGGAGGTCCTATGTTTTTCAATATTGTGTTTACCCAGAAAGAACGCCGCAAGTTAGCAATTTTTCATCTATTGGAGGAGCAACATGAATTAACTATCAAAGAAATCAGTAAAAAACTTGATTTATCTTCTAGTGTCGTAAAAAATATATTGAATGAAATGGAGAATGAATTTGATGACTTTTGCTTTTCTGGATTCAAATTATTGTCAAAAAACAAGATCAATCAGAATCTGCCAATCGATTTAAACTATGATTATTATTATTCCTATCTTATCCAGCAGAGCCTCCCTTATCGCGCGATGAAATCTTCTCTTTTCTATCCAGAGAAAAATCTGATGGAATTCTGCCAAGAAAATTTCATTAGTCGTGCTTCTGCTATGCGGCATCTGCAGTCATTAGCCGATTATGTACAGGAATTCGATGTCATTTTTAATCGCAGCCAATTATCTTTCAAAGGAGACGAACGCTTGATTCGCTTGATATTATTCAATATTCTTTGGGCAGCTTCTCGCGGAAATGAAGATTATGCTTTTTACGTCTCAAAATCTGAGTTATTAAAAAAATTGGCTGAACTTACTAAGCATACATCTTTAAATTGGAGTTTCGTAGGAAAAAAAGAAGTTTGTCTTTTTGCTGGGATTACCACTCAGCGGATTGCACAAGGTCACTATGTAGAGGATGACCCTCGCTATAGCGAAGCAGTTTTTAGTAATGATCATCGAATAAAATGCCTTTTTGGTGAACATTTTTCTATTCCCGCCTCTCATCAAGATAGTGAATTTCGTTTTGCACAATTTATGGTGTTTTATGCACCGACCTTTCAATATGAGAATCCTACTCTTAATGAAGCTTTAGACATATTCGACAAAAAAGGACAGCTGCTTTCTTCCTTATTGAAAGAACTTGACAATTATTGGCAAACTGAGATTTTTCCTGATGACCGTGTTTTTCAACACAATCAAATTGTTCACCTCCATTTATTTAATATTCTTTTTTGTTATTATCTTTTTCCAAAGCGTGTACCGACACTCTTCTTTCTAATGAATTACTTTCATAAAAAGAAGTCTTCAAGTTATTACTATTTAAAAGAGCATTTTACCTTTTTCTTGAATAAGTTGGGGCGTCGACATAATTATCAATGGCTTTCTATTTGCTGTAACGATTTAGCTGAAATATTTGCATGGCTGACTTTGCAATGTTGCGAGGACAATGAAAATTCAACTAAGTTACAAGTTTCTTTAGTGATGGAAACAAATTATTTTTTTACCCAAGATATCAAGAATTTTTTAAAAGACTTGTCCTTTATCGAACTGAAGGAATTATCCTATGAAGAAATACAACCCATTGATTTTCTAATCGTCTCTTCTGTACATCTTATGCCCAAAGAAACGGATACAAGTTATTATGTAGTGAATTTTTTGGAAGGAAAGACAGATTATGTCAAGTTATACCTTGAATTGAAAAAAGCTCATGAAAATAAGAAATTTCACTTGCTTTTAAAAAGACCTGAAAGAAAAAAGCTGCCGTCAATTAAACCACAACTGTTCGTATAATTGGACACCAAAAAAAGGGCTGCGACAAAAGTCTGTCACATTCCCTTTTTTCCGAATAAACGGTGTTCTCCTGCCAACTCCTCGGTCACAAGTCACAATATCCATAAAACATAAGAAACTGTTTTTTGAAATTGTTTCTTGTGACTCGGAGCTGAACGGCAGGCTTACGACCTCTTTTTTACTGTATACATCATAAGTATGGAGCGGTTTAGCATAAATTAGGACATCAATCCATCGGATTCTTTTGCTCAACAACTACAATATCTTTATTTGGACGTTTGAATTGTATTCCGGCACGTTCCAGCTCCTGTTTCACTCCTATATGGACTTTGACATCTTCCCGTGTCATTTTTAAAACGTGATGAATCGCATAGTCGATTTCTTGCCTTGTGATTTTTTTCTTCGTATTGATCATCACAACTTGCTTTTTGTCATATGTGTCCACTAGCAGCAACTGTGTCCGATCTAACGAAAATAATTTGTAATAATTAATGGCCGTATTCCCAAAAAAAAATTCTACTACTTTAGGATAAAATGTCTTAATATTTAAATTACTATTCACAGGTGTTTCGATTAGCTTCATCTCATTCCTCTTTTCTATATAGTCGATTTAGATTCAATCCCATATATATTCCCCGTCGTCCCCAACATGAAGGAATCGGTTACAATTGAACCTTAAAAAACAAAAGGATTTACCTTTTATCACTTAATAGTATAACATAATTTTATGAGAAAAAATACACTTTTTTCTTGACCTTCTCGTTACGTAAAGGATTATGCTTACATTTGTCAGGAGGAAAAATAATGGAATACACAATAAAGAAAATGTCAGAGATATCGGGAGTCAGTCCGAGAACCTTGCGCTTTTATGATGAGATTGGACTGCTAAAGCCAGCTAGGATCAATTCCTCAGGCTATCGGATTTATGGCAAAAAAGAAGTCGATCGTCTGCAACATATCTTATTTTATCGAACGTTGGCATTCAAGTTGGAGGATATTCAAGAAATCTTAGATAATCCGCATTTTGACCACCAGAAAGCTTTAATCGAACATCAGCAGATGCTTCTAGAAAAACGGGCACAAATCGACATCCTCTTGGCAACTGTCCAACAAACACTTGATAGGTACGAAGGAGGAAGAAAAATGAGTGATAAAGAAAAATTTGAAGGGTTCAAACAACAAAAATTGAAAGAAAATGAAGAAACTTATGGACAAGAGATTCGACAAAAATACGGGGAAGAAAAGGTTACAGCATCCAACGAAAAATGGATGAATATGGATAAAGAAACGTATGAAGAAATGCAAACTGTTGAAAAGCATATGTTAGCTGATCTCACTCTTTATTTACAAGCCTCTGCAGATGAAAACTTAGCAGATCGCATCTTTCAAGCTCATAAGAAGTGGTTATCTTACAGCTGGTCTGAATATCAGCCAGAAGCGCATAAAGGATTAGGGATGATGTACGAAGCCGATGAACGATTCACTGCATATTATGACGAACGAAGTGGTCAAGGTGCAGCGAAAGCATTAAATGAAATCATCCAAAAAAAGGCATAATAGTTTACATGATCCGACAAAAACGACCGAACAACAAAACATCAGACACCAAAGTTAGATTTTTTATACTAACATTTGGTGTCTGATTCATTTTTTACAAGTGTTTTGCCAAAATTCAGCGTTGAATAAACGTATAAGGTATTTTCACTTTATCCTTTTTTTCTGTAAGAAACAATTGAAAAGCCATTTCTCCGCAAGCTTCCAGATGGTGATCGATCGTTGGAAAGCCAAGAAGCTCGCTGATCAGCAAATTATCGCGTCCAATCACCACTGGTGTCTTATCTTGCAGATAGCTTTGCAAGATGCCTGCTGCGACCATATCCGAATTTGTAAAGACCCCATCAACTCTATGATCTTTAAAAAAGATACCTGCTTGTTTTCCTTTCTCTGCATCTATGCAATCCCAAAAAACAAGTGACTCATCAAAAAATGGAAAAAGTCGACGACATAGTTGCAAAGTGATCTTTGAATTATAACTCAGCCTGCCACTTCGCCCCAATGTGATGCCCAATCGTTTTACCCCTTGCTGCTTCAAATAAGAAAGACCTTCTGTAATCGATTGTTCTCGATCAATAAAGACGCAACTTGCCTGTTTTTCCTTGATTTCTTCACAAAAAACTAGAGGACCATATTTTTGATAATCCAGCAAATCTTCTAGTGTATTGGCACGAGATGTGATGATCAAACCATCGAACGCTTTAGCTGCAAATTCTTCAAGATAGCTTCGCTCTTTTTCTTTCTGATAACCCGTCGGTAAAAGCGTCACTTTGTAATCATAGTCAAACGCCTCTTCAATGATCCCACTGATCAGCTGATCAAAGTACGGATGGTTGGTATAAGGCAAGATTACTCCGATACTTTTCGTTTTTCCATAACTCAACTGTCTGGCTTTTGCATTAGGGATATAATCGACTTCTTTCATGACCGCAAGTATTTCTTTCCTTTTTTCCTCATCTACATATGGATGTCCATTGATCACACGTGAAATAGTAGAAACTGAATAACCTGTGAGCTTTGCGATATCTCGAATATTTGCCACTGCTGCTTCGCCACCTATACAAAAAGATTTTCTTGTAAATAGTCTACCACAGCTGGACCGCATTCAAAAAACTGATACATTTTTCCATCATGAGAAAAACTGATCCGCTGGCCACCCCAATATATATCTTTTGTCAACGTTTCGATTTCATTCATCGGTATTTCTTTTACTATATTCTTATTCAGCCCTTGAAAACTGTACAACGTTAATATGGAACCCTTAAACTCGACAAACGCATAAAAATAATTGTTCGTTGTGCCATCTGTTATCTCTACATAGGTATTCATTGCAAGCCCTCCTTTTGATACTTTGAGTATAGTGTATGAAACGCGTCTCATATCAAGGAGTTTGTTTTGCAATAGAAAAGTTCTATTCCTCTGGTTTACCTAAATTTGGATCTAAGCGGTTTGCTGCTAAAATAAATGGCGCCCAGATCAAAGCAGCTACTATTAAATTAATGGTTGTTAAAACGATGGCTCGCCAATCTCCCGCAGTAGCTAAAAATCCACTGATGATCGTTGGCATGACCCAGATCACATTTACTACAACCGGACGAACAAGCCCAGCCATCGTGGCAAAATAGGCGATCGTTGCAGTCGCAAGAGGTGCCAAGATGAACGGAATCATCAACAGCGGATTCAACACAACAGGAAGACCAAACATCACTGGTTCATTGATATTGAAGATTCCTGGTGCAAGCCCCAACTTTCCTACCGTTTTATAATCTGCCCGTTTAGATAAAAATAAAATCATAACGATCAACACCAGCGTGACTCCAGCTCCCCCCGGCCAGACAAAAGCTTCAAAAGAACCTGCCACCCATTTGAAAGGAATGGGTTCATTATTTTGAAAGGCATTCGTGTTTTCGACCATCGCGGTACCATATAAGGTCTGCAAAACAGGTGACATGATATTTGTGCCGTGAAGACCAAAAAACCAAAGAACATGCACAAGAAGAACAATGATAAAGACCGCTCCGTAACCTTGTGACAAGTTCATCAAAGGAGATTGGATGGCTTCAGAAATCCAGTCAATCAGCGGCTCACCAGCTGTTTGTCTAAAGATATAATTAATCACTCCAACGACGTATAAAGAAACTAATGCAGGAATAATTGCCGCAAAAGCTCTTGCTACAGCAGGTGGCACAGAATCCGGCATCCGTATGATGATCTTTTTCTTGATCAGAATCGCAAAAATAATGACAGAAATAAATCCAAAGATCATAGCAGTGAACAAACCAGACCCACCCATATATTTACCAAAATTAAAATAGCCCCATGCGCCTACTGATAACGTTTGTCCTCCGTCTGGCGTTCCAGCAATCACACCACCTGCAGAAGTAATCAAATCTGCTGCGTCTTGCGAAAGCTTCTCGGGCAATGTCAACACCGCTGTTGCTGCATCGGGTAAGCCGATAATAAAAGCAACCAGAGAAACAATACTTCCTGAGACAGGATCGACCTCATAGGCTTTCGCTAGATTCGCTCCTAGTGATAAGACAAAGACCACTGCCATAATAGCTAAAGTACCATTCCAGATCAATCCATTTACGCCAATGACTGGGGTAAAAAATGTCGTGATTGCATTCCCTTCACCTAGATACGTATTCGGAAAATCCCGCATAAATGCGTTCAGTAAAACAGCAATTGCTCCTGCCATCGTAGCTGGCATCGTACCAATAAAAGCATCTCTCAATGCAACCAAGTGTTTCTCCGACCCGATTTTCGTTGCAACTGGCAAAATATACTTCTCCATCCAACTCATTAATCCATTCATTTTTTCTCCTCCTGTTTTTATTGTTACCAAAGCTCCTTTTTGAATACGCATACATTATAATGATATTATAAATATAGCATAGTTATTCCTATCTGGCTATCTGTTTTTATCAGATAAAATAAATAACTATGCGAATGCAAAAAATATGCATAATCCTTTATAAATAGTATAGTTTCCAACTACTCGCAAAAGCAAATGATACCATTTAAATAACACTTATTATGAATAAGTATACAAAAAAAGTAGAAAAGGAAGTATTTCGCTTCCTTTTCTACTTTTTATCTATCTTTCTCAAATAATGGGCTACGCTAGATAAGCAAGGTGCTTTTCTTACATCATACCGCCCATCAAGACAAACGTTTTTAGCTTGTACGTACTGGACAAAAATCCCATTATATCAAGAAAAAACAACGTTGATAATACTTAAAATTATTAGGCTAGAACGGACTAGTAAGAGTTTTTTGCCCCTTTTTTGCCCCTCAAATATCGCTTTACAGTCAGAACGTAAGTTCGTATAATCGTTTTGAGGTGATTTTTATGATGGAAGACTTTATTAGAAAAAATATCAGTGATGAATATGCAGACTTTTATGAGCAAAGCAGCAAAAAAGATAAATTCCAGATGGATGTTTCAATTTTAGCTATATTAGCTTTTTCCGAAAATAAACAACCTGTAACTGCAAAAAAAGAAACAGTATTCTCTGAAGGCAAAATAAAAACTCGATATATATTAGAGGTAGAAACTAATTTTAAAAACAGAACGGAGTAATGGTTATGCTTTTTAATGAGACACAATTATGGTTTAAATTCGATCCTACGAATAGATTTGTCAAAGATTTTTATAAAGTATGGGATTCAGAA
>NZ_KV833911.1:0-7704 GCF_001837725.1 Enterococcus sp. HMSC072F02 | reverse complement strand
TTTGATAGTAGATTTAAAACTTTGCAACAGAATCACTTTATTAAATAATTTGAAAATTTAATAAAAAAACTCTCACTCTAAAAGAGTGAGAGCCTGCAAATTAGAGTACGGAATTTTTTGAGAGTTCCGTTCCTTAATATTAACAAATGATCTTAAAGCATACAAGGTGAATTAATTACCACATTTTTTCTTGAATCGTATCTAGCCTTTTAATCTATAGTCCATTTATTTTTTTTTAGACTTTATTATGTCTAAGACAACTAAGACTAACACTAAAAATAAACCAGATTTGTATAATTTCCCCCCGCTTAGCATATTAACAATTATAGTAACAGCTATAGCAAATATAAAAATACGAATAGTAGCTATTTGCGGATTCTTTTTAGTAAATTTTTTTAATGTTTTTAATGTTTTAGATATCAAAAACATCACTCCTTAACTTATAACGTTGAATATCTAGTAGCTACAACTCTTCCAGCTGCATCATATCCTCTTTGGTAATAAAATCCAATCCAGCCATTACCATTTTTGTCCCATTCTTTTGCAACTGCATTCCCTGGAGAAGCACCTTTTTGAGTCCAACTTGCACCGGTTAACAAAGCACCAATTGCCCAACCTGGGATACCAAACATAGCAGTGCTAGCTTTTCCTCCTGCCCAAAAGGCAGCATTAATAGCATTAGCAGCTACTCCAGTGGTTACAGCAATATTTGTATATTCCTTTTTGCCCCATCTTGCAACTGCAGCTCTTGTCATGATATCTGAAGAGTTTGCAAAATCTTCTGCACTATAACCATCCTCATATTTAGTTACGACCATACCATCTTCAGTATACTCAATAACTACATTCTCAGTGCCGTTGCTTTCGTTTAATGATACCACTTGGGAATTTTCTGAAGCATAAACTATAGTAGTTGACGGTAAAACAACTGACCCGATAGTTAACAAAGCTATCCCTAAAGCAAATTTTTTCATAAAATTTCCTCCTCAATCTTATTTATATAAGTATTGGGGTATATGGAACATACCAACACTTAATCCTAATACACTTAAACTTAAAATCAATTAGCTTTTCATAATAAATGTCTCTCTAAAATAAGCGGTTTCATAAAAGGCAATCACTCCATTCAAATTGTTTTTTAGAATCTATACTCCTTTTCTTACTGCTGTTTTCTGCTTTGCTGCTTAGTAACGCCTATATTATAAAATAGTTTTCGTTCAAAGGACGATTCATTTCCTAAAAGGTGGTTTTGAAGGCATAATCGTTTCATTTTTTTTGATTGTGGGATACATGGAACATAGAAATGTTATCTGACTACAACTGCATATTTTCGTGCGTTGTAAATATTTTCAAATGTTGTTCGATTCAGCCAATAAGAACCACTAATTGGATCAGATACATGTACTTGATTACTTCCTTTATTGTATCCATCAAGTGTCACTGCGTGATTATTATTAGCTGCTACACCAAAACTCCAATTTCCCCAACGAATTGGTTGGAAATTGATAGTTACCCATGCAACCACAGGATTTCCGTTCTTTACTTCATTAAGCAATGTAGTCATAGAACTACCTGAAATATTCTGCACATTTCCATATTTTTGCCCCCAAGTTGCTAATGGAGCAGGATAGATAGCTGAATAAGTCCAGGAATTTTCAACGAATGGACTACCAACAAAACCATTATTTGGATTTCCATTTGGAAATTTAGGAATCGTGTTTAAAAACTGAGTTAAACTCCAATTCGTGATTTTTCCTTTATACTGCAATGCTTGTAGTAATGAAGCTCCTTCACAGCCACTTGGAGCGCCTAAAGCATACTGATTGTAATTCTTTACACCAAGAAGCTTATAATCGTCATTGTTTGGTTGTCCATTACCAACTGCGTACCAACCTACGCCTTCATAATTCCAACCTTGTTTTGTAATAATATTTTTTCATTTTGGTCTAACGTGTAATGGTGCCAGTTGACACGCTTATTATACAAACGACTAACTGCAATACCATTTGATCCAGTATAAGAGTACCAACCGATACCTTCATATTTCCAACCGTATTTCGTGATATTATCACGTTCTTTGGCATTTAAGGTATAGAAATGTTCGCCGTTGTAACGATTGTATAGACGATAAACTGGATCACCACTTGTTGGAGCTTGCCAACCAATCCCTTCATAATTCCAACCAATTCTTCTTAAATTATCCCGCTCTCCAGTGTCTTGAGTATAAAAATGTTCACCACTATTTGGATTATACATACGATACATAGGAATTGTTTTTACTGTACTACGAGCAGACCGACTCATTTGCCCTTGTTGTAACTCTTCTTTTGGTGCTTGGGTCGCTTCAGCTTCAGACTGTCCTTCTTTCACTGGTGCTTCTAATTTTACTTGTTCTCCATTTACAATTGCAGTTTGTTCTTCATTAGAACTGTTGCTAGTCACTGTTTGCTGCGTAGTATCATTCCCTGTTTCTTCTGCAAAACATTTTGTGTAGGTACTGCCCACGTTGACAAAATGGTTGCACAAATTAATACTGTCAGTTTATTCTTCATTTTTATTTAGTCCTCCATCTCTTTATTAAAAGTGTAACGATCGTCCTTTTAGGGACTTGATATTGACAATAAAACGATATTTGCTTTTCTTTAAATATTTACTTTGCATTAATGTACAACGTACGACTCTCACTAAAACACAGTTGTCTTTTAGCATTTGTAAAACTTGAACTTCAAAAGAACCTTCCAAACTAGGAACTTCACAATAATAAATTTTGCCGATTTCTATTTCTTGCATTATTTACGCTTCTTTCTAACTGGAACATATTACATTCCTAAATCTCTTTTTACTCGATAAACAGTTTTTCTTGTAACCCCTGCGTTCTTTGCTATTTTAGAAATAGTTTCTTTTTTCTTCAGACCATCAACAATTTCATCGTAAATCAATTTGTTTTTTCCTGTCGCATTGGCATAGTATTGAATCTTTTTACCAGTATAACGCCCATTTTTCTTTGCAATTTCAATGCCTTGTTTTTGACGCTCTTTGATTTTTTTCCGTTCGTTTTCAGCGACGTAGCTAAATACTTCTATGACTAAATTTGTCAGCAAGTCTCTTAATGCAGGGTCAGTTACCCCATTAAACGACGGTAGGTCTAATATTTCAATAGAAGCACCTTTACTACGAAACAATTGAAGTAAGTCTTTTGTATCTTTACTATTTCTTGCTAATCGATCAAGACTAGGAATAATAATCGTATCTCGTTCACGTATAAAAGAAATAAGCTCTTGCAGCTCTGGTCTGTTTTCGATATTTTTTCCAGAGACTTTTTCCTCGAAAATTTTTAAATCGTCTTCAGCAATATTATTTTTGACTGACCAATTTTCAATTAGCTTATGTTGCCGAGCTAAACTTTGATCGTCGGAAGAAACTCTTAAATAAGCTAAATACATTTGCCATCATTCCTATCCAATCTATTTACTATTAGTATACAGGTCTTAGGGTACACTTTGCAATAAAGAAAAAACGTTGAAAAATCAACGCTTTAAGCAAATACGAAATTGTACCGTTAGAGTATACCCAAAAGAAACAACAAATAAACTGTTGATAGCGGGTTCAAGTTGTAGTCGTTGCTGGCGACATCACCTCCTTTAAGTATTTCTTAGGTAACAGAAATGTGAACACAAAAATAAGGACATTAGTTTATTTTAAAACTAACATCCTTAATATCTTAATTTATCCATATTTTGAGAAATAATACTTTTCCAGTCAGAAACTAATTTAGTAAGGAATCTTGCATTGTTTTGTCTCATTATTTCATTATTTCTATTATCTATAAGATCTGTTAGATATTTTTCAAATTCTAAAAAGCTATGGGAATTTTCTTCGACGATTAAATACTTAAGAGAATTTATATCGGAAAAGATAGATTCAAGTTTACTAATCTCATTTTCTAAATCTATATTTTCACGTGTGATTATCTCATCACTTTTTCTTAAAAAGCTAAAAATTGCATCAGTTGCTTTACACTTTTCCATTAAATAAGTATATTCTTCAATTTTTCTTCTTTCTTTATGGTCATTTTTTAAATCAGTTTCAATGTCTTTTTTCATTTGTTCTATACTGAGTTTGTTCTTTTTGTTCTTTTGAGTAAATCTAAAATTCAAACATGAAAAAAGTATGTTAGCAATAACACCTATAATAGCAAATAAATCATTTATACTATTTAATTTCATTTATCATCACAAACTTAGAACTTTACTTATCATCTCATAAGACAAGTTTCCAAATTGATAATTATTGGTAGATTTTAAATCATTATAATTTTCGAGAAATTTTATATAAGTACCTCTCATCGGTGTATGGCTATTAAAAGTGTTAAAATCACTATCTTCAACTATTTCTTGAAACCTATTTAATTTTTCAATAAAAAATTGTGCATAAAGTGCTAACTTAAATTCGGTAGAGCTATTAAAGTCAAAACCTCTAAATTGTATATAATAATTATCAATTGAATTTATATCTTTTAATTTATTTTTACTAAAAGTTATATCTCTATACATATTTAATATGTCTAGAACAAACCGCGAATCTTCTTCTGGCAATGGATCAGAAATATTTTCAAATATTTCACTATAGTGATATTCGTAACCTTCTGTTAGTATTTCTATTTTTTCAGCATAGTATTTTTCTTCGTTAGGATTTAAAGCTCTTAAAATTTCAAACTGATTTATTAATGTTAATCTATTAAGTTTATCCATATTTTATCCTCCATGATTTATTTACTTTCATTATATAAAAGAATGAGATATAATATAAATGAAAGGGCATGCTGTCACATGCCCAGTGTAGTCCGTTCAAAGCGGATGGCATGTAAATAAAGCTTTAGAGCTCGTCTACCTCGCCAAAAGTTGAGACGGCTCTATTTTTTTTGTTCTTTTTTGAACTTTAACCAAGCTAAAATCGAATCGCTAGCTTTCGCTACAGCAGTAATAACTACTGCTACTGATCCAATAATAGCAATAATTTGATCCAATGAGAACAAATCAGGCATTTCCTTTCTACAGAGTACGTCCGATAAGCTAATAAGCCCATAGGCACCACGCTCCATCAATTGGATTTGCCAAACCGCCACAAACTTTCTACAGCAACATTATATCATAGAATGAAGAACTTTATCTCGACAAAAAAGGCTGATTGAATTTTTTAAATATGTTGATTATTTTATGAAGAGATATATTCACTTTTCAGAATATATAGTGTTCTCAGTTATTTATATTTCGTGTTCCTGCCTCTTCTCTTTTGCATTTTTTTGTTGAGTTTCTTCTACTTCTTTTTCATACTTCTCGATCTTATCCGTTAGCTTTTCTTCTCTATCAATCAAACGATACCCACTAAGATCAAATAATCCATTTCTATCTAGTTCTTGCAATATTTCTTGAACATCGATCAATCTATTTAATTTATTTTCATAATGCTTATAGCCCTCTATAAGTCGTTTCCTCTGTTTCTCTTGATTTTTCGCCACAGATATTATCTTTTCTTTCGTTAAATCAGGACGTAGATTATCTGAAGCTAGTAATTTCTTTTCAGCAAATTTAAATTGGCGTACTTCTTCTTTGTACTTTTGTTCTAATTTAATTTTTTGAAGCATCGTAGCACGCTCAATTTCATTCATGATCAGTAAATATTTTTCGTAAGTTACTAAAAGTTTTGCGACATTGTTATAATTTTTTATTTTTCCATCAATCTCAGCTATTTTCTCTTTTGCTTGGTTTTTTTGCTCAACAATTTCATTCAATCTCTGCTCTAATTGTGAAGCTGAAACAATTTTTTCTTCACGAATCGTATTTAAAGCTTCGACTAATTGATTAGTATATCGTTTTCTTGATTGATAATGTAGCTGATCAAATTTATGTTTTAGAACCACATTAAGTAATTCAGGAGTTTCTTTTAAACTATTGATTAAAGAACGTCCAATAAATTTTTGATAAGGTAATTTTTTATTTGAATTATCATCGTTCTCAGGGAGTGGTTCTGCATAGTAATTCCACTTTTCTCCAATTAAGATAGAACAAGATTTACTAATTTCATCGATTACAACATACTCACTAGGAATAAAGAGCCGCTTGATATTCAGTTCTGGTATCGAAATAGATACACCACGATTACTCATAGATAAAATATTTTTGCTAGAAAGTTTTATCTCTTGTGGTTGAATCCCTTGCATTTTTTCCAGTCCACGAATGATCCCTTTCCCTTTTACAGTAAAACTAGTTTGTTCGTTTGTCTGTTTGTCAGTAAGAGTATAATCAAATTTGTCATTGATCCAAATTGTATATTCTCCAGTTTCTTCATTTACATCAACATAATTATTTGGGACAAACACTAAACCATTTAAGTCTTCATGTTCGATAGACACTAGCAATCCTTCTTTGGTCGCTTTCTCTATTTGAAATTCTTGCAATTGAATAGGCGTATCTTCTTGAACAATCACACTTTTTTCTTTTTCACGATATCTTTCTTCAATTGAATTTAAGGAAGAGTCATTCGTAAACTCATAGGATTCTCTAAAATAATCTTTTAGATTTTTAATCCGATAACTATCTGGCAGCAAGCTTTCATTCCATTTAAAATCATTTACATCATTGAAATGGAAAACAAATTGATCTTGTTTATTTAACTTAAAGGTAATTCCATGCTCTTGTTCCAAAAGAAAACTAAAATCTTCCAAGTTGTCACTAGAAAAAAATGTCTCTTCAATCGCTTCTTTCAACTGATTAATGTAGGATTGATTAGCAGAAAGTTTTTGAGAAATATTACTTTCTGTAAATGTTTCTAAGTCATCTAACTTGTCCCCTCTAGTCCGTCTTTGTTGTCCTACGGATAATAAAGCATACGAAATATGTTCCCTTTTTCGATCAATATTTACCCCTAAATGATCCGCTTTTTCTTCAAATCCCTCCCATGAAGTTGATTCATTTAAGCACATGGTTAATCGTTTACGAATTTCAGAACGAAAGCTCGTGTTATTTCTTCTGTTAGAATAAGATTTGTAGGAATCTTTTAATTTTTCTTTTTTCGGTGATAAAGATAAATCATGTTCAGCACAAATACGATTACTAATTTCTTTAATTTTATTTGCTGTTCGATAAGGTTGACTTCTGAATTTTTTCAGATCATAAAAAAGAAACACTGTTAAAAATAATGTGATTATGAATATGTTCTTGATCTATGTGAGTGGCAATCACATATTCAAACTTTCCTTCAGTCAATTCATCAATCAATTGTCGTCCTAATTCATGAGCAAGCTCTGGTGTCACTTTGTCTTCAGGCGAAAAACTTTGGATTAAGTGGTGTGCTAAAACCTCACTCCCACCGACTTTTCGATAATCGCCTTTTACTTCACGTGCATATTCCCTAGTCATTTGCATTTCAACTTCTGCAAATTGACTTTGACAATTATAACTACTAACCAGCATTCCATTATTTGTTTTTTCTGGATTTGTAATATAGCCAATTGCTTTATTTAAAGTAGTTTTTATTTGGTGTATTTTTGTCACTGCCATTAAATAAACCTCTGATTATCTCTAGCACGTCGCATTCTAAAAAGTAATTCTTCGTTAATTAATTTAGTCAATTGATCATAATTTATTTTGGTTCTGTTGCAAAGTTTTAAATAATATTATTTGTCAAATTAAGCGAGACAAAACT
>NZ_KV833910.1:0-14275 GCF_001837725.1 Enterococcus sp. HMSC072F02 | reverse complement strand
TATTTGTCTCGCTTAATTATACAAACGGCGTTGCTTATTAAATCCCTCAATTAAATTCGTTGAATAAATAGTTCTTCTAATTGAGGAAGGAAAATTATAAAAGGTTAATATAGCAGGATTCATAAGTAATCTAATCACTTTTGGATACTGTTTTTTCCATTTTTCTGTCATAAAATTTATTTGATTAATAGCTTCTTCTTTTGAATCGGCTTGATAGACAGTCTTAAAATCATCACAAATTTCTTTTCTATCGTTGATACGGACTTTATGCGCAATATTTCTAGAAACATGAACACAACACTGTTGAAATTGAGCATTTGGATAAACACTATAAATACTGTCATTAATACCACTTAATCCATCTGTTACTACTAATAAAACTTCCTCTAAACCACGATTTTTTAAGTCTTGAAGGATTTCTTTCCAAACGTAAGCAGACTCTGTTGGAGCAATATTAAATCCTAAAACTTCTTTTGTTCCATCTAAGCGGATACCAATTACGATATAAACGGCTTCTTTTGAAACAGTTTGTCTTTTTACAGGAATATAAGTAGCATCCATGAAAATGATTGGATACTTAGATTCTATTTGTCTTTCTTTGAAAGCTAATACATCTTCAGAGACAATCTTACTTATATTTGAAATTGTTTGTGGTGTATAATAATGACCATACATTTTTTCGATTAAATCAGAGATTTCAGACATGGTGATTCCTTTTTGAAACAACTGAATTATGGTTGTTTCCAGAGTATCATTGCTTCTTTTGTAAGCAGGTACAGTTTGTTGAGAAAACTCTCCATTTCTATCTCTTGGAATAACTAAATTCAATTCTCCATACTCGGTTTTAAATGATCGTGAATAATTCCCATTGCGGGAATTACCCGTATTAAAACCGGCACGATCATACTTTTCATAATCAAGAAAAGCTGTTAGTTCAGCCTGCAGTAACGAATTGATGGCTAATTCTAAATGTCGCCGAAATAAATCATCTAGATCACCTTTATTGATTAGTGTTTCCATAATTTCTGTAGTAAAATGTGTCATGAGAAAGTCCTCCTATAAAATTTCTGTGTGGTAACTTTAATTTTACAGAATGGACTTTCTTTTTTTCTACTCAAAAATTCTATTTACACAAAATATTTTACGCTATCTAATTTAAACAAAGAGAATGATATCTTATATATTTAAGTCTTTTCTGTTCATTTTTGGGTTATCTTCAAAATTGTTTAATCATTAGAACTAGTTCTATCAATCTTGTCCTTTCTTTACCCCTATTGCCATCTCAAAAACAAACACTTTTATGTCCGATTTTTCAGACATTTTTTTGTTGTTTTTATTATAAAAAGTTTGTTTTTTTCATTATGATAGTTAGAAAAAAATACCATTCTCTTGCATAAATGAAATGAAGCAAAGAGAATGATCAATTAAAAAATGATTAACTATTCTATTATTAGGCTATTTGTATTATTCTTCTGTCACTTTTCTATCAAAAAAGCCAGAAATAACTAGATATAGGTATTTCTTGCTTATAATATAATATTTACGCCACAGCCTCCCAATGATTCTTTTTGGAATCATAATCTATGATGATTTGCAGTAACATAAATAAATAGGATCATCGCTGGTAGTTTATCCAAGAGCACTCAAGAAAATACAAAATGTATTGTTCAAGCGCCTATCGTAATGATAAAATGAAACAAATAAACGATACAAGGAGGAAGAGACCTTGAGTAATGGCAAAAAATTTTTTTCATTGTAAAAATCGTTCAGTTGCTAATCTATGGGGTTTCGGTAGCGTGGGCATTTTTTTATAGAGGAATCACACCAAACTGGCCATTTTATCTCTTGTTAGTGGGAATATTAGTAGGAAATTTTGTCCCCCTTCACTATCGTACCAACTTTTTTTCAACTGGTTCTGGTCTTTTTCTTAAAACAAAGACGCGAAAATTAGAAAACATTATTGAAATGACAATTACCTGTATGGTCATTTTCTTAGTAATATTCCTAAACGTCTTCTAATAAGAATCTCTTAAAATTAGCTTGTTACAGTTAGTTAACTAGTTTGTATTTTTCCTAATTTAAATAACACAGTAATTTTATCTTCCTCATTAACATCTTTTGCCACCTCTTTGTCTTAAATTTGAAACATACAAGTAGAGCTACGGACACTAAGAATGTTTTGGCTCTGTTTTTTTGCATCAAAATTACTCTGATATAGCTAGCTGATAGCTTCCGTCCATTTGAATGAAATTATTTTCATTTCACCTTATTACGAAAGGAGGTGTGACAAAAATCTTGTCACACCTCCTTTTTCCGAACAAAAGTGTTCCAGAAGTAGCTTCTTCGAAAAATAAGCCGAAATTTCACAAAAATTTGAGAAGCAATTTTCGTAAATTCCTTCTTATTTCTTGAAGCTGCCCACTTCTGTCACAACCTCTATATTTAAGTATTACCCCACAGACCCTTCCATATAGATTTTTAAATTACACACTAGTTTAAACTAAAACAAACAAGGAAAAACTTACCATTTAATCAAAAAATTAGCTCATATGAATATATTAGAATGTAAAATAGACTGGTCAAAATCTGGTCAAAAAAGAGGACTAATACAGGTAGTCCTCTCAGACTGTAGACAAAAGCTGTTCCAAACTCGTAACTCGAGCTTGGAACAGCTTTTTATCTACTTCGTTTCGAATTTTTGAACAAAAAAATAAAGGCTCCTTGCCTTTCCATAGCCAGGTGGCTAATTTCTTTAAATTCATTGCAGCAAACACTAGCATCGTATGCGTCGCGACTTTTTCCAAGCCTCGATACTTGGTCCAACGCATCCCATGCTTTTCTTTTGCATCCGCAAATATTCGTTCAATCGTTTGTTTCCGTTTTTTGTAAATTGATTTATTCAGATCTGTTAGGCGAAGATGTTCCACTTCATTCATCAGATCTCCCCAAACATGTCTCGTGATGACTCGTTGATGATTTTTACTTTTGGTACATTGGTTTAGCAGAGGACAGTTCACACATTCTTTTAAATTGGATTTGTATTCTCGGTACCCTTCTCGAGTAACCGTTGAAAAAGCGAGCATTTGATCTTGCGGACAAATATAACAATCAAAATACTCGTCATAGAGAAACTCATTTTTTGATAATAGCCCCTTTTTCCCTTTGGGCCTTGAATAAGGCAAACAAGGTCGAAGGTTCAAATGAGTCAAAAAGTGAGCAAACTTAGGTGTCTTATACCCAGCATCAGCGACAACACAATTGATTTCAGGAAAAAGTCTCTTCGATTGTTTGACGAGCTGAAAGGCGACTTAACTGTCATGAATATTTCCAGGAGTGATGATTGTGCTAAGAATAAATCCATTGTCGTCGCATGAAGTATGGGCAGAATAAGCAAATTGTTTTTCTCGTTCGCCTTTGACGTTGTAGCCGCTTTCCGGATCAGCTTTACTTATTTTTCTTTCTTTCAGCTTCACTTCCTTTTCTAAGTCCAAAGTAAAAGGGCGTTTTCCAGCCTCTATTCGTTGACGATTGATCTCATCTTCTAATTCATCCTGATAGGCTTTCGCTTCATCATGGGTCATTTCTTTCGTAAACTTATGTTTATTGGCGTTAGCTTTGATGTGGGTAGAATCCAGATACAAATTATCCTCTGTTACAAAACCTGCTTTAACTGCTTGTTCTAAAATATAGGCAAAAATATCCTCAAACACCGTCGTTTCTCTAAATCGGCGAACATAATTCTTTCCAAAAGTTGAGAAATGGGGGATTTTCTCTTCGAAGGAGTAGCCTAAAAACCAGCGGTAAGCGACATTAGTATCGACTTCCTTAATGGTTTGTCGCATGGAACGGATACCGAATAAATACTGAATAAACACCAATTTGGTCAGAATCACTGGATCGATACTTGGGCGACCTAAATCGGAGCAAGTGGCTTCGACGATTGGATAAATAAATTCAAAATCAAGCACGGCATCAATCTTTCGAACGAGATGATCTTGAGGAACTAGATCATCAATCGTAAGCATCGCAAATTGATTTCTACCATTCGTATTGTTTTTAGACATCATAGCTATCACTCCTTGCATTCGTTTTCATAAATCTATTATAAAAGAAAAGACTGTAGACATCATCCATAAAATGGACTTTGTCTACAGTCTGAAATCACCACTGATGATTTTCTCTTTTGCGTCTGAAACTGCCTGATAGGCTTCCTCTGATAATTGTCCTTTTGTCAGATCTACCCCTTCTTCTTTCAAACCAAAGGTCAAATGCTTGCCGCCAGGAAATTTATCGTTATGAGAAGTTTCTGCAAATTCTTTGACTTCTGCACCGACATTTTTCTTTGTAGAAGTCAACGTGAAATTCCCTGTCTCGCCGTTCTCCATTTTATAATCCCCTTCATCCGCTTGATCGCGATCTACACCAATCACCCATACTTTTCTGCTATAGTCGTTTTCATTGCGGGCTTTTGCTTCTTGGAACACCCCAGCTCCAGTACTTCCTGCCGCCTGATAAAGAATATCGACTCCCTCTTTGTACATAGAAGCAGCAATAGCTTTTCCTTTATCTAGCGAATCATAGGATGCGGCATATTGTACGTTAACAGTAATTTCCTTGTTCAGTGCTGTGGCCCCTGCCTTAACGCCAGCTTCAAATCCGCTTTGGAAACGTTGGATCACGGGCCCTTCCATTCCACCAATAAAGCCTACTTGATCACTTTTTGTCGTATATGCGGCAGCTAGTCCTGCTAAATACGCACTTTCTTGATCTTTAAAGGTTGCTGATGAGATATTCTTTTTCCCAGTAATCTCACCATCTACCAAGGCAAATTTCAACTTTGGATTATCTTTAGCAGCATTTTCCAGTTCCTCTGCTTGCAAGTAGCTCAAGCTAATAATGGTGGTAAAGCCGTTTCTGATTGCCTGATCGATATTGGTACTGTTATCCTCTGGATTGTTCGTTTCTATATACGTAAAATCTTTTTTTGCTGTCAGCTTTTTCTCTTTTCCCCAAGCCTCTAATCCTTCCCAGCCAGCTTGATTGAAGGAGCGGTCATCAACCCCGCCAAATCCAAGAACCAAAGCGATTTTACTTTTCTCTTTTTCACTTTGCTTCTCCCCCTGAGACTGACTACAGCCGACTAACGTTACTAATGACACCAAAAACAACAATGAAACAAGTATTTTCTTCAAAATTTTTCTCCCCTTTTTATGTGTCTTGACACATTGAACTTTTAAAAGTATAGCATACCAATATATAGAACACTACTCTTCAACGAAGATTTTCCGTTTCCCAATTTCTCCACTATCAAAAAACCAGCAATCACTTCTGACTGCTGTTTTTTTATAGCTGTTATTCTGCTTTTACTGGACTACTTATATTCTCAGCTAAGTCCTCTAAAGCTTCGATATCATGAATCAAGTAATAATTCTTTTTCTTTTCGATAATATTCTCCTCACGAAAATTCGTGATTGTTCGTAAAAGATGTCGATAACTGACATTTAAGATTGAGGCGCAGGTGGTTAACCGAAATGAGAAACGTTCGTTTTCGTGATGGGTCAAAATAAACTTTGCTAAACGAGTTTCAACAGGTTCTGTCAGTGAGTTCGCCAAATTTATCCCGGAATTTAAACGATAACTTAGTAACTGGCAAATATTCTGCAAAAAGCGAATATCTTTTTGAAGCTGTGTTCGATATTGATTTAGCGGAATGCTGATACAGATGCACTTAGTCACTGCTTTAACGCTGCTTTTCGGCGATAATTCCCACAATGAAGAGGCTTCGCCGAGTGGTGTAGCGGGCTTTGCGTAATCGATGCAAATATTTTGTGTATCAGAAGAATACGAGTACACCATTACCGTCCCATCCACTAAAAAATACAAATAATCTGAGGTTGTTCCCGTTTGAATGAGGTGCTCTTCCTTTTCAAAAAAAAGTAAAGAAGCCATTGCCAATATATCTGAATCCATATAATCCTGCAGGTTGTGCTTCTCAACGTAAGCAGTTAATTGCTTCGTATCATGGATTTTTTTCATGAAATCGTCACCTCTAAGAAGTTTTTCTTTATTATAGCTTAGATTGTTTTTCGGCTCAATACGAATAATTATTTATAATTGTTTGTAAATTGTATGTAAAAGTTGTGTAAAATAAGACGTGCGTCACTTCATTGATTTTGATTCCCTGCTATGATTTAGACGTATTAGAAATTATATCCAACAGGAGGAGAAAAATGCAGTTCAAACAGTTAGCAAAAGGGTTCATCGGAGTCATGTTATTGACCACTTTGGCGGCCTGCGGTTCTGGGAATACAAGTAGCAGCTCAGAAAAAGAGAGCAAAGAAAAATTAGTTGTTCAATTCGTTCCAACAAACAATGATGGTAGTATGGAGGCAAAAGCAAAACCATTTGCTAAGTATTTATCGAAAAAGTTAGATCGTGAGGTAGAAGTGACGTTAGCTACTGATTATTCAACGATCGTCGAAGCGATGTCTTCTGGTCAAGTCGATGTCGGAATTATGCCGCCTGCAGCCTATGTTCAAGCAAAGGATGCTGGAGCTGCAGATGCAATCCTGACTTCTCAGCTCGGCGATTATGATCAAGAAACTGGCTTGCCATTAAAGGACAAACTTACGAACACCTTTAAAGGAGAAGTATTGGTTCGTGCCGATAGCGGATTGAATAAGTTAACTGATTTAAAAGGAAAAAATATCGCAACCTTAAGTCCTAACTCTGCTAGCGGCTACATCTATCCTGTCGCTGAATTGAAAGATGCTGGGATTGATCCTACTGCAGATACAAAGATGACCACTGTGAATGATATTCCGAGTGAGATTACCGCAGTGTTGAACAAGCAAATGGATGCGGCGTTTGTTTTTGAAGGCGCGCGAAATGTTTTTGCTTCGAATTTCCCAGATAATGATTTATTTAAGGATTTAAAAGTCCTGTACCTGACAAAAGGCGATATTCCGAATGACGCAATCGCTGTACAGCCTGACATGTCAAAAGATTTAAAAGCGAAAATTAAAGAGACCTTCTTAAATATGAAGGATGATAAAGATGGCAAAGAAGCAATGGCTTTGTGGGGGCATCAGGGCTATGAAGAAGCTGCTGATTCTGCCTATGACACGATCAGAGACTACACGAAAAAAGCAGCAGAATAAAACATCAGTAAGTGTCAGCAAGCTTTTTTTTGCTTACACTTAAAAAAATGGAGAAGGATAATGATTATTTTTGACAATGTTTCGAAGGTCTATCCCAATGGCGTTGTTGGCTTGAAGGATATTGACTTAACAATTGAAGATGGAGAATTTGTTTCCATCATAGGGTTGAGTGGTGCTGGAAAGAGCACTCTGCTGCGCAGTATCAATCGCTTGGCAGAAACCACCAAAGGAGATATTCGCATTAATGGAACCTCTATTACAAAAGCGAATAAAAAAGAGCTGCGACAGATTCGCCGCCAGATTGGTCTAATCTCGCAAAGCTTCAATCTGGTAAAGCGTAGTACGGTTCAGAAAAATGTGCTATCTGGACGTTTGGGCTATTACTCCACTTGGAAAAGTATTTTAGGTCTTTTTACGAAGGAAGACTACCAGCAGACAAAGGAAGCACTGGAAAAAGTTGGTTTGTCTGATAAATTGCAGACACGCAGTGATGAGCTCAGTGGTGGGCAACAACAGCGAGTATCCATTGCGCGAGCACTCGTGCAGCAAGCCCCCATTATTTTAGCGGATGAACCCGTTGCATCATTAGATCCAATCACGACTCAAAAGGTTATGATGGACCTAAAAAATATCAATCAAACGATGGATAAAACAGTCATTGTCAATCTGCATTCAGTCCCTCTGGCTCGTGAGTTTTCTACGCGTGTGCTCGCGTTAAAAGCTGCTCAGGTTGTCTTTGATGGTCGTCCAGACGACTTAACCGATGAACGCTTAGAGCAAATTTATGGCAATGCAATCTTTGAAGAAAAGGCAGGCGAAATCGATGAGCTTGAAAGAAACCGTTCACTTTAAATGGTATAAACACCTGCTTATTCTTCTGTTCTTAATTGTTTGTTATCAAGGAAGTGCCTGGATCACGTCAGCTGATTTTTCTCAGGTTTTTCAAAACTCCAATCAAATGACTGTCTTTTTATCACGCTTCATTCATCCAGACTTTAGCTATTTACCTAAATTAGTCGAGCCTATGGTGAAAACACTTCAAATGTCTTTGCTTGGAACGGTCATTGGCTTAATTTTAGCGATCCCTGTTAGTTTTTTAGCGACCACTGTAGTGACAGAAAACCGTCTTCTTTCTACCATCTTTCGTTTTCTTTTAGGTTTAGTACGGACCATCCCTACCCTGCTTTTAGCCGCGCTTTTTGTTGCTGTGTTTGGAATTGGTGAAGCGACTGGCGTGTTGACTATCGCTGTCTTTACTTTTGGTATGGTGTCACAATTAATGTTTCAAGCAATTGAAACCATTGACTTTGGCCCGATTGAAGCCGCTGCGGCTGTTGGAGCAAATAAAATGCAAATCGCTATTTGGTCGATCGCTCCACAAGTTTTGAGTCAGTTTGCGAGCTATGCTTTTTACGCGTTTGAGGTGAATGTTCGTGCTTCTACTGTCCTTGGATATGTCGGAGCTGGTGGTATTGGCGTTATTCTAAATTCCTCACTTGCGCTTTTGAATTATGAACGAGTTTCAATCATTATTCTAACGATCCTAGTAACTGTCGCGATCGTTGATAAATTAAGTGAACGTGTCAGGAGGTCCCTGTTATGATGCTTCGTGAAATGAACAGAAGAACCCTTTTATCATTAGTTGCTTTAGTGATTCTCGTTATTTTGTTGGCCGCTACTCTGGATTACTCTGGATTAAGCACCTTCTCTCCTTCCATGGGAATGGACGTTTTGAGAGGGTTAGGTCAGCCTGATTGGCAGTTTCTATATGATGGCAGCGGCGAGGATTTGATTAGTTTGCTATTATTAACCATTGGAATCGCCTGTTTAGGGACAATGATCGCTACGGTATTAGCGATTCCCATTACCTTGATCAGTGCGGTTAACCTCTGGCAAGCACATCCATGGGTAACAAAAAATGGCAAGCTTATCTGTAATGTTTTACGAGCTTTTCCTGAACTAGTTTTTGCAATTATTTTTGTGAAAGTCGTCGGACCTGGCCCCTTTGCTGGTGTTATGGCGATTGGCGTCCATCAGATCGGAATGCTTGGCAAACTTTTTACAGAAGAAATGGAAGCGATGGATGAGCGACTTGTTGAAGAAATGCATGCGGTAGGAGCAAATTTTTGGCAAACGATTTTCTTTGTTCGCATCCCCTATTTGATGCCGATTTATTGTTCTTTAGCATTAAATCATTTTGAAATAGCGGTTCGTAGTGCGGCTACCTTAGGCTTAGTTGGCGCTGGCGGAATCGGTGCTCCATTGATATTCGCGATTCAAACTCGGTCTTGGAGCAAAGTGAGTATTATTTTGATTGGCGTAGTCGTAACCGTGTTTATTTTAGATCAAATAACCGGAATTATAAGAAAGAAATTGAGATAAGAATGAATATATTGCATATATCAGATATACACTTTCGCAGAGAGTATGAGGCTTGTGAAGAAGGCTATAAGGGAATGCTGGCTACGATGCAGAATCCCCTTATCCATCTGGAGCAATGCATTCATCATCTCCTGCAGCAAACACCCTTGGACCTTGTGATTATCAGCGGAGATTTAACCGAAGATGGCGAAATAGACGATTATCGATACTTGAAGACTTGGCTGGAAAATGCGCTAGGAGAAACGACGATTCTTGTTACTCTAGGCAATCACGATATCAAAGAACATTTTTGGGTAGGCTGGTGCGATGAAGCCGCCTCTTCTGCCCCGTACAACCAGATAGTCAAATATCCTGAGTTTACAGTGATTTCCTTTGATAATTCAAGCTATGGATACGCAGATGGTATAGTGGACGATCAGCAATTTCAATGGCTGAAAAAAGCCTTAGAGCAAGAAAAAGACCAACCGATTTTCTTGGTCACCCATCATCATCTACTGTCTCACCAAAGCAGTATACCAAAATGGCCTGGTACCGAACGTTTCTTGAAGCTAATCGCACCTTACGATATTCGCTGTATCCTAAACGGTCATACCCATCACACATTTACTGATGAAATTAATGGGATCCCCTATTTTACTGTATCGAGTATGTCCTTTGTTGGTGAAGATGAAGGCGATGGCTTCGTACGCTTTGAAGAACGTCATGGGTATAACCTTTATCATCTCGATCAAGGAAGGATTGTTCGCCAGACAACAGAAAACTTTATTCCAGGCAACATTTTAAAAACACTTCAAATGAAGGATTAAGGCATTATAAATCAAAAAAAGAGACCGAACAGCTGAATACGCTTCGGTTTTTCTATTTTGAGTCAGCTAAAGGAGCACGCAGAATGAACATTACGTTTTTAGAGACAAGTGATATGCATGGCTATGTTTCACCAACAGACTATTCCGGCAGAACCGATCTGGCCTTAGGAACGGCTAAAGTATCGTCGAAACTGAAGGAATTACGGGCAAAAGCAGATGGACCGGTAATTACGATCGAAAATGGTGATTTCATCCAAGGGTCTCCTTTGAGTTATTATCTTGCTAAAGAATATGGTTCAGCCAAAGAGCTTACAGACTTGATTAACCAAATGAGCTATGATGTTCAAGTGTTGGGAAATCATGAGTTTAACTATGGTGTGGATTATCTCGAGGAAGCGATTAAGAATTATCAAGCGCCTATATTAGGAGCCAATATGGTGAACAAAAATGACCAACCATACTTTGGAAACGCCTATAAGATTATCGAAAAGGTGGGTGTAAAAATTGCTATCTTGGGATTAACGACACAATACATTCCTCACTGGGAAAAGCCAGAAACCTTAGCAGGAATTACGTTTAAGAGTATCGTCGAAACAGCAAAAGAATATGTTCCTCTATTAAGGAAACAAGCAGACTTGGTAATCGTTAGTTACCACGGCGGATTTGAAAAAGACTTGTTAACCGGTGAGGACACAGAAGCGCTAACTGGAGAGAATGAAGGCTACGAGCTATTGCAGCAGGTTGAAGGCATTGACGCCCTTTTCACCGGTCATCAGCACCGGAAAATTGCTGAAACGGTTCATGGTGTTCCCGTTGTTCAACCAGGCTATCGTGGCGAGTTCATCGGTGAAATTCGTCTTACCGTCGAGAAAAAAGAGGGGCAAGTGGTTGTTACAGATCACCAGGTTGCTTTACACTCAGTTGAAAAATCAGAGCCTGATCCAGAAATTCTTGCAGCGATCGTACCGGTAGAAGAAAAACTAGAGAAATGGTTGGATCAACCCTTAGGTAAAGTGAACGGAAATATGCGTATTAATGATCCGATGCAGGCTCGTCTTGAGGAACATCCCTATGTAGAGTTTATTAATCGTGTACAATTATTTGCCAGCGGCTCAGAGATTTCTGGAACTGCGTTATTCAATAATGAAGGAAAAGGCTTTGGTGAGACGATCACGATGCGGGACGTCATCACCAACTATATTTATCCGAATACTCTGGCAGTGATTCAAATAAATGGTGCAGATTTGAGAGCGGCGTTGGAGCAGACCGCAAATTATTTAGCTGTAGAAAATAACCAAATCGTATTCAATCCAGCCTTTATTCAGCCTAAGCCCCAGTACTACAATTATGACATGTATGAAGGGATTCAGTACACTATTGATATGAAACAGCCTGTTGGACAACGGATTACCGAACTTCGTTTTAAAGGTCACCCCGTTCTTCCGCAACAAATGCTGGAAGTGGTGACAAATCAATATCGGGCAATCGGCGGAGGAAATTATGCGATGTTTGGTGCGGAGAAAATTGTCCGAGAAATCCAAATCGACATGACCGAATTAATTGCCGACTATTTGAATATTCACCCACGCATCGAAGCAAAAGTGAATCATAATTTTCAAGTGATTTTGTAGTATATAAATAAAAAATTCAAAAAGGTGTGAGCAGTTTTTTGCCCACACCTTTGTTATGCCAAATTGTTAGGCTGTCTGATTTCCATCCAGCCATTCTTTAGCCAGCGATCTACCTCATCAAAACAAAAAATTTTCCTCTGATGGTTCCTTAAATAAGACTATTTTGATCCTTTTTCCATGAATAAGATTTTGCATCAGACAATACTTCATTTCTGAAAAAGTTGCGGCACCAATATAGCCTAATACCCCTTTCCGATCTTGATTAAATACAAAAAATAAATCCGCTGCTGCGATATTTAAAAAAAAGTCGTCAAGATTTCTGGATACTCTTTGTCTAGGATCGGACATGAGCGAGGATAATCAATTAATTCAATGCCTTTTTTACTGAAATCTTTTTCCATATCTCGATATTCTTCTTGGAAAACAATACTTCCAGAAATAACAGCTTTCACAAAATTGGCCTCCATTTTTTTATTTTTCAGACACTCCACCATACCGGATACCTCTCAAAGAAAAGACATAGCAAAAATCAATAGCAGCTATCTCTCCACGGTTTTTTACTGGTAATTTTATTTTTCTTTTGGAAATTGTATCAGGAAGGTCGTTCCTTCATTTTTTCGGCTGGTCACTTCAATTGAACCGTGGTGCAGGCGCACTAGTTCCTTCACGATTGATAATCCAAGACCTGACTCGCCTATCTTTGTATTTTTACTTGACGGATCGGCTTTATAATAGCGATCCCAAATGTTTTTTTGTTCCTCTTCAATCATGCCGATGCCATTGTCCTCGACAGTAATAAATACAGGCTCTTTGTCAAATGATGTTGGTAAAGAGAAATCTTAGAATAATTTGGACAGAACAGAAAGAAGAAACTCTCTTTCTGTTCTGTTTATTTGGTTAAAAATGTTTTGCCATGACGAATCATGATCCGTAGTTTGAAATTGTAAAAGCTGCGAAAGCCGTACGCATTGCGTTTTAATACTTTGATGTGGTTGTTTAAACATTCCAAAGGTCCGTTTGAATAGCTGTAGTGAAGCGCATTTTGAATCTGTGGCAGAAACTTTTTAAACGTTCGTAAAGTGGTTGTATAGGTTTCAGGAAGACCGCTGACTACTCTGTTTAAACAGTCCTCAAATAATGACTGATCTCTTTTCTTTACCGCATAAAGAACGTCTTGGTATAACTGATAGCCTTGGCGCAGGTTGGGACAAGCAGCTAACAGTCGATCGACAATCTCACTTTCAGTCAAATAATCTTTAAAACTGGCACGCCAAATCCGTTTTTCGTAGTTTAACTTTACTTCTTCTTTTTGTAGGAGTTTCCAATAGCGTTTCAATTTTTTCCCTAGTCCTCGTTGAGAGTGGGAAGTTCCTTTAAGTCGTGCAGTTGTTTCTTTCACTCGATGATTCAAGAAAGTTCTGCCAATATGTTGGACGATGTGGAAACGATCGATGAACAACTGAGCATTCGGGAAAAGCTTTTTCACCAACGAAACATAAGGCGCATACATATCAATAACAATCAATTGAACGGCTTCACGAGTCGCTAATGAAAACCGAGAAAAATAGCATTCTAAATAAGGCAAGCGTCGATTTTCGACAATATCCAATAATGCATGGCTTTGTCCGTCCATCATGATAAAACTCATTGCACTGGCAACACTTCGAACCGATTTGAATTCATCAAAGCATAAGACCTTTGGCAAAGCCTGTTTGAAAGGATTCAATGGGCGGTAGAATCGCTTCATGACACGATAGACCGAAGAAGTGGAAATATTTTTCTGACGAGCGATTTCCGTCATGGAAGTATTCTCTTTTAAGCGAGCAATGACAGACCAACGAACTTTTTGACTAATGAAACAGTGTTTTTCAGCAACAGAGGTATCCGCTACGAATGTTCTTTGGCAAGACTTACATTTAAATCGTTGTTTCTTCAACTCCAGATAAGTGCGATACTCAGACGCATCATTCAGTAACAACCGAACGGTTGTCGTCCCCCAACGAATGATCCTAGAGGGGACGACACAAAGACAATGGGAACACTCTTCTGGCTTGTACAGAAGAGTTCCTTTGTAAATCAAGCAAATTTGCCCTTTGTATTTTTCTTTAGTTAAACAATTTTCCTCGAAATAGATATTTAGGTCTAGAATATTTAGGGTATCTTTGATAAGCTGAGTATGAGACATCTTGAATCCTCCTATGAATTGGTAGCCAAATTAATTCTAAAGGATTTCAGGGTGTCTTTTCTATATTTTTTTTATACAAAAAAGGGTTCTGTTGCAAAGTTTTAAATAAAG
>NZ_KV833909.1:0-4660 GCF_001837725.1 Enterococcus sp. HMSC072F02 | reverse complement strand
GATAGTAGATTTAAAACTTTGCAACAGAACCAACGACAGAATACCAAATTTCAGAGATTAACAACTTACTGGAGAAAAAGCAAAAAGAACTCATCAAGCTGGCTAATAAGGGTCAAGATTATGAACATCTAGCAGATGAGATTGATGAGCTGAGAGACAAGCGACAGCTCCTTTTAGTAGAAGATGCCTCCCTCAGTGGCGAGAACGAGCGAATCAATGAGCTGATTGAATTTATCCGCAAGAACAAATTCCGTACCTTAGAGTACGATGATAAGCTTGTAAGGAAGATAATCCAGAGCGTTACAGTCTATGAAGAACACTTCGTCATATCCTTCAAATCTGGCATCGAAATGGAAATATGAAAACCAGAAGTAAATAGCCCATGACTCTACAGTAGAGTCGTGGGTTTTCTTTTGCTTGCTGATTATAATAATATTTTAATAACTATCGTTATTATAAACCAAATGATTTATAATATTCTTAGCGTAAACTTGGAGGTGCTGTATGACTACGGCAGAAATGATTAAAGAACTGTGTGAGCAAATGAATATAAGTGTTTCCGAACTTGCTAGACGTATTGGACAGACTCCACAGAATTTCAATAAGAAATTACAACGAGAAACGGTAACCTTAGATGAGTTGAAAGCGATTGCTGATGTGCTAGGTGTCAAGTTTGTGCAGGCTTTTATATTGCCTGATGGCAATGAAATAAAGATAGGTAATTAGGAAGTGTAATTTGTATTGAAAATCATAACAATAAATGATGTTTAGTATGCTGTATTTGCTGCTAATGAAGGTACTTCCAAACCACAACCTCATATCATAGAAACGAAATCTGGTACTATTCCAGAAGAAAAACAACTGAGTTTATTAAAAGAATATCTTAAGCGGAATGATATTTCCCCAATAAAAGGAGCAACAACATATTGGTGCATTGACAAGGTTCTTAAGCTTGATTCAAGTAAAGAAAAAACTATAAGTGAAACAATCCATAAACAAAAATACTTATCTTTAACTGAAGAAAATATTGAGAAACAGCATAAGTTTGTAGGTGCAAGCTCTAATTATGGGAAAGAAGGTCTAATAATACATGATGTTTTGAATGCATTTCCTCTTAATAATGATTTAAATACTATTGCGATGAAGATTGCGGTAATTGATGTAACAAATTCAACACATCTTTCTCAATATAAGAGCAGGTTGTCTTTATATGATTTGGCTAAAGTAATTCTGGAGATTCCAAATTTTGATGATCGGTTGGCAAAAGGAGATCCTCAGTTGATAAATATTATCGCAAGGAACATTGGTGCAGTTAATATGTTCTCATTTGCATCCAAGTACTGTACATATCATAATGTGGAAGTGTGTGGGAGAGATGATTACTCCATCTTTGATGGTATCGTTAAAAATACTCTTCCACACTATATCCAAGGACTAACTACGAATAAGATTGATACGTGGCGAAGAAGTTTTGATTACGAGGCATTTAACGAATGTGTTGGAAAACTACTTGATGAAAATAATATACATATTCCTTTTAGAAGAAGAAAGTTAGATCACTTCTTGTGGTATGCGAATAGGTAGAATATAAGAAAAAGGCATCGTAAAAGTGATTCTGGATAAAATTAATGGGGGAGGAAATAATAGTGGGATTATTTGATTTTCTAAAGAAAAAACAAGGAAAGGTTAGTAAACACGTTGATTATCAACTGGATTCTAGTCTATTTCGTACTGGTAAAGTTTTTGCTGAAAAATTGGAAGTGGACATATCAAATGTAGATGAGTTTCGTAAAACTTTTATCGCTTTTGATGTGGAAACAACTGGCCTAAATTCTTCTTCAGATAGAATTGTAGAGATTGGTGCGGTGCTATTTAAAGAAGGAGTTCCGATTCAATCATTCGGAACTCTTGTCAATCCAAAAGTTAGAATTGCAGCCTCAGCTTCGGCAATAAATAATATAACTAATGAAATGCTAAACTCTGCTCCAATTGAGCAGGAAGTTTACCCCCAGTTGGTAGAATTTTTAGGAGATGCACTAGATGGAAAAATCACTATGTGTGCACACAATGCAAGTTTCGATTTTGGATTTTTAAGTAACACATTTTCTAGACTTGGGTATGATGCTAAAATTAAGTATGTTGATACTCTGAGTCTCTCTAGAAAACATATAAAAGGCATTGTAAATCATAAGCAAGAGACTGTAGCGGAATATTTCGGATTAATAAATGACACTGCCCATAGAGCGGAATCAGATGCAGATATATGCGGAAAGATTTTTTGGGGTGTTTTAGATATTATTGAGGAGTCGTTGGAAGAACAAAAAAAGCAAATAGAAAAGATGACTCCAGACATAAAAGAACTTGAAGTTTGTGCTTTTATTCAAGATATTATTGAGAAAAAAGGATGCGACACCAGTTGGATCAGGTATCGAAAAAACAGTAATAATTATGTCGATGTAACTTGTCTATATACATTCTTAAAGTTTAAGTTTGCTAAGAAGGGAAATTACATCATTATTAGAAAAGATGCTACAAATGGAATTGATTTACCTATAGAACCTTGTACTGTAAGTGAAGGCGGTACAACAAATGTGCGAGTCTATTTTCGTAGCCCCTTTGACTTAACGCCTCTTTCAAATTATATTTTCAGTGCTTATAGCGATTGTTATAATTCTATGAATGAATATATGAGTGTTAGTAATTACACTAAGAAAGAAGCAGAGCAAAGCCTTAGTATGCTGAAATCTATTTCAAAATCAGCGATGAAAGAGTTATTATTCGATGCAAAAAATCGTGGATATGATGAGACTGAAGTTAACCTAAATATTGAAAAAGTGATATCTAGAGAAGATGTAATTATTAACGGGTTGCATAATCGAGTTTCATTAAACAAGATACGAAATATAGGGAATTGGGAGAAAGGATTTGATGCAGGTTATCCATATTGGGAACGTGGAGAAACTGCTAGGAAAAATGGCAAAGTAGATGAAGCTATTGCACTTTTTGATAAAGCTCGATATAACGGCTATGATGCTCCTGCGCTATATGATTCTTATGCTAAAGCTTATCGAAAAATTAAGGATTACGATAATGAAATTCTCATTCTTGATGAAGGAATTATGCGTAAAACACGGCACGATGTTGGTACTTTAGAGGCTCGTAGGGATAAGGCAATTAAGCTATTATTTGCTAAACAAGAGGCAGAGCGGATAGCTAAGGAAAAATCTGATTTTCTAAAAGCGAACAAAAAAGAGGATGCGATTAGTGAGCCTAGCAAGAGGCGTGGAAGACAGATTATTCAAATGACTGATGATGGAACAATAATAAAAGAATTCGATACTATAGCTTCTGCTGTAAAAGAAGTTGGCGTTAACTCAAAAAGTATTAGGGATGCTGCAAATGGAGTTCAAAAACATGCTGGAGGATACTGCTGGAAATACAAAGATTAGCAGATAATCTAAGATAACCTAGGATCTTCTTAATAGATATTTATCGCTAATTGCTTTGGCAATACAATATCTTGTTTAAGGATAATGCTTGTATCATCGAGCTTTGAACTTTACCAGATGGTGATGAGATAAAGAGCGGTAATGAGGTCGAGTAACGTTATAAATTAAAATTTGTAGTGATGATCATCTGAAGATGCATTACGAAATTGATCAAAAGAATTGGAGTGTCAGTATGGATTTAAAAGATTTTTACTTCCAAAACATACAAAAGGATGAATATCATTATCGTTTTTACGATTCGATTGAGAACGTAAATAATGTATACAATATATTTAGTGGTTATACGGAAGTAGAGGATTATGAATTTGAGGTGTATGATGCAGAGGAAGCAATAACAAAGTTTAGGGAATTATGCCAACCGGATGTAGATTTTTCTGGTAATGAAAATAAATGTTGGTTTTATCTTATATCGTATTATTTATACAAAGTAGGATATGTTATAAAAGAATTTCCTAGATTGTTGGCACGACCACCTGTTGCACCTAGTGACTTTACTTATGGAGAAATTAGGAACAAAATTATTGCAAAGGGAGATGATGATAACGGGATTGTTCGATATGCTGTTAGAAGAACATTTGTCGCAAGGTTGACATTTGAACAGAAATCAACCTATGTTGATATAGATGATTCAATCAATCAAAAGTTTATTGAGATATCAAACCGACAAGCATCGTTCAATAATATGAGCACAGATGAAAAACTTGCAGAGATAGCAAATTTAATAGAAAGTTTATTAAAGAAGAACGGTAAGTTCCTTACACCAGATTACTCTACGATTTGTTTTGATTATATTTCTAACGATGTAGTAACAAGCTATAGAAAGAAAATGCATTGTTTTAGGCATGCCACAGATGATGCAATATCGGAAAGAAAAAACTATTCGGAAGAACAAAAAAGCTTCTTTGTTGATTACGGCTTGACCATTGTTAAAGTGATACATTCTTTGCTGGAATAGAAACTGAGTAGACAATTTTTTTGGAACAAACATGATTCCAACTTGTCGGAGGTATTTTTTTAATCGGATAAAGGAACTGATATCTTCCCGCATACGCAAGTCCACAGTGGATATGTTTCCGAGAACAGACATACTCAAATGACATCAATTCTGTCCTCTCTAGCCACCGAACTGTGAAGTATCTTAACAATTTAAT
>NZ_KV833908.1:0-245 GCF_001837725.1 Enterococcus sp. HMSC072F02 | reverse complement strand
TTTCTGTCTAGTTAATTGTAGCCTATCCATCTAAAGTCCTTTTAGTTGCCAAAATTTAATAACAAATAAAGTATAATGATTATAGCTTCTCTAATTTCACTTAATTTAATTGCAGACATTATCTTTAAATAACAAACATAATCATTAAAAAAGTTTTTGTCATATCCTCAAGTACTTGTTCTAGCTTCCAGTATATGTTTCTATTTTTATTTTACGCGAATTGTAAAATTAAGTTAGAAAAATAA
>NZ_KV833907.1:0-570 GCF_001837725.1 Enterococcus sp. HMSC072F02 | reverse complement strand
GGTTCTGTTGCAAAGTTTTCCAAAAAATCTATTTTAGTGTAAAATTGAGAAAAAAGACAGAGAGGACAGAGTAATGAATCATTTTAAAGGCAAACAATTCAAAAAAGACGTCATTATTGTCGCTGTTGGTTACTAGCTGCGTTACAATCTAAGCTATCGTGAAGTTCAGGAATTGTTATATGATCGTGGAATAAATGTTTGTCATACTACGATTTATCGTTGGGTACAAGAGTACAGCAAAGTCCTCTATTATCTTTGGAAGAAGAAAAATAGACAATCCTTCTATTCATGGAAAATGGACGAAACCTATATCAAAATTAAGGGACGTTGGCATTATCTTTATCGTGCAATTGATGCGGACGGCTTAACCTTAGATATCTGGTTACGAAAGAAACGGGATACGCAAGCAGCCTATGCTTTCTTAAAACGACTCCATAAACAGTTTGGTGAGCCGAAAGCAATTGTGACCGATAAAGCACCTTCTCTTGGCTCCGCCTTTAGAAAGTTACAGAGTGTGGGTTTATATACTAAGACAGAGCACCGAACTGTGAAGTATCTTAACAATTTAAT
>NZ_KV833906.1:0-748 GCF_001837725.1 Enterococcus sp. HMSC072F02 | reverse complement strand
GGATTTGTCATAAATTGTCATGCTTCTTTTACCTATGAAATATTTTCACGTGTTAAAGTATTCCTCGTTGAACACAACAAATAAAACTTTTTAACGAATAAAGGAGATTTTTCATGACATCACTTAAAACTTTACTTTTTGGAACAACTTTGGCTGCCGGTGCTGCATTCTTCATGGGAACGACTGCTCATGCGGACGAAGCTTATACCGTTCAATCAGGTGATACTCTATCAACGATTTCTCAAAAATACGTTGGTGACAACTCCTTGATCAATGCCATTGCAGAATCAAATTCAATTTCTGACATTAACCTGATCTACTCAGGACAACAATTAACGATTCCAACAGAAGGCTCTACACAAGCAGCTGCTGAACCTCAAGCAGCCGTTCAAGAAGCACCAGTCCAAGCTGAACCTGTTCAAGCTGAACAACCTGTTGTACAAGAAACGGTTCAAACGGAAACACAAGCAGCCCCTGTTGCTGAAACACAATCTGCTACAACAAAAACAACGGCAACAAGCACGAATGCTGCAAAAGAATGGATCGCACAAAAAGAATCAAGCGGTTCTTACACAGCAACGAACGGACGTTACATCGGACGTTACCAATTAGATTCTTCTTACTTGAATGGTGATTACTCTGCTGCGAACCAAGAAAAAGTGGCAGAACAATATGTTGCTTCACGTTATGGTTCTTGGGAAGCTGCGAAAGCATTCTGGGAAGCAAACGGTTGGTACTAAGATTCATT
>NZ_KV833905.1:0-36742 GCF_001837725.1 Enterococcus sp. HMSC072F02 | reverse complement strand
GATGTTCCCCTCTAATCTTAGTATGTTTTTATTTTGAATAAGTGATGTTCAAAAAACATTTTTTCGGTATGAAGCCAAATTTATGCAAAAATGTGAGAAGCCATTTTTATTTGGCTGTTCTTATTACTTGATGCAGGGTAGCTTTTTTGCCAATTTCTAGCTATAATTAAAGATAACCTTGAAAGTTGCAGAAAAAAAGTGCAAAATAAACGATAAATACAAAAAGACTAGTTGAAAGGACGTCGTCATGTCAGAGCGTGGATTATTAATCGTGTTGTCTGGTCCATCCGGTGTAGGAAAAGGCACAGTACGAAAAGCAATTTTTGAGAGTGAGGATAATGATTTTCAGTATTCAATCTCAATGACTACCCGTAAAATGCGTGAAGGGGAGGTCGAAGGCGTTGATTATTTCTTCCGAAGCAAAGAAGAGTTTGAATCAATGATCGAAGCTGGAGAGATGCTGGAATACGCAGAATATGTCGGGAATTATTATGGAACGCCTTTGTCATATGTCAACAAGACATTGGATGAAGGAAAAGATGTTTTCTTGGAGATTGAAGTCCAAGGAGCAAAACAAGTCAAAGAAAAAGTGCCCGATGGTGTATTCATTTTTTTGACTCCGCCAGATTTAGCGGAATTAAAATCACGGATCGTAGGCCGAGGAACAGATGCAGATGAAGTAATCGAAGAACGAATGAAAGTTGCAAAAGAAGAAATCGAAATGATGGCTCTTTACGACTATGCTGTTGTAAATGATGAAGTGCCGCTAGCAGTTGAACGAATCAAACACATTATTGCCAGTGAACATTTTCGAGTAGATCGCGTAATCGGTAAATATATTAAAATGTTAAAGGAGATGTAGTCTTATGATGTTAAAACCTTCAATTGACTCACTATTAGATCGTGTAAATTCAAAATATTCTCTAGTAATTTTAGCAAGCAAACGCGCGCATGAGTTGGATGCAAGTGCACAACCTACACTAGATTCTTTTGATTCAGTAAAAAGCGTTGGTCAAGCTTTAGAAGAAATCGATGCAGGGAATGTAGTCAATGATCCCCATCCTGAATTGAAACGTGAACGTTTGAAGATGGAAGAAGAGGAACGTCAAGCTCAAAAAGAGCGTGAACAACACGAATTGGAATCACGTATCCGCGAAGAGCAAAAAATGTAATAAAGAAAAGTAGAGCGAGCATCTAAAAAGAAAAGCAAACCCAGCTGTTTCCTTTTCAAACATTCGCCTCTTATTGTCTGGTAGAAAAGGCTGTGTCTGAACTTTTTGACACAGTTCTTTTTTTTCTTATCCGCTGTTAATTTTTTGTTAGGATTTGGCAGAAAATAAGACAAATCCAGCGATCTCTAGTAAAATAGGCAAGGAACTTTTTGTCGCTTGATATGAAAAGACAAAAAAAGGAGGAAACGAACCATGACATTAACAGCTGAAGTCATTGTGGACGTACCTACTATGCAGACCGATCAGCCATTCACCTATCTGGTTCCCTCTGAAATGGAAACAGCTTTGCAAGTCGGGATGCGGGTAGAGGTCCCTTTTGGTAATGGCAATCGTCATGTCCAAGGATTTGTTATGGCTATCCAAAAATCAGAAGAATCAGCTAACCCATCGTTGAAGGCAGTGATCCGTTTGCTGGACCTTGCCCCAGTGGTCAATGAAGAATTACTTTCATTAGCTGATTATATGAAAAAGATCACTTATGCATTCAAAATCACTTGTCTACAAACGATGCTTCCGAGTGTGATGAAAGCAGAATATGATAAATTGATCTATCCTTTGGCAGATACACCAGAAATTCAGGCATTGTTTGGTCAACGGGAAGTGATTTCCTGGAAAGAAGCAGAAGAAGAAGGCAGCCTTTCTCAGTTGATTCGTTGGCGCCAAGAGCAGTTAGTAGATATCAAATACGAAGTCCATACACGAAATAAAGTAAAAACGATTCGTTTGGTCCGTTCCCTATTAACTGAAAAACAAATCGAAGAAGAATGGGCAAAATTACGGCAAAATGCCAAGAAACAAAAAGAGCTTCTTTTGTGTTTATCTGAACTGAGCCAAGAAGAATCAATCGCTTATTTCAAAGATAAAGAAATCAGTACTGCTGTCTTGAATCAAGGAAAAGAAAAGGGCTGGCTGGAGTTTGTAGAATCAGAACGTTATCGCGACCCTTATCAAGACCGAGTATTTGACCAAACGACGGCATTGGAACTGAATGCAGAACAAAAAAATGCTGTCGAACAAATCATCACAGCAGGTCAGCAACAAAAAGATCAGGTCTTTTTGCTAGAGGGAATCACCGGTAGCGGAAAAACAGAAGTATATCTTCAATCAATCGCTGATGTTTTGTCAGAAAATAAAACGGCTATTATGTTAGTGCCTGAAATCGCATTGACTCCGCAAATGGTCGAGCGATTCAAAGGACGCTTCGGTGAATCAGTTGCGGTCTTACATAGCGGACTTTCCCAAGGTGAAAAATATGATGAATGGCGCAAGATCGAGCGGGAAGAAGCACAAGTAGTAGTAGGCGCACGCTCTGCTATTTTTGCTCCGCTGAAAAATATAGGATTGATCATTATCGATGAAGAACATGAATCAAGTTATAAACAAGATGAGACGCCGCGTTACCATGCGAGAGATTTAGCTATTTGGCGCAGTAAATACCATCATTGCCCAATAGTCCTTGGAAGTGCGACCCCCTCTTTGGAATCAAGAGCACGAGCTCAAAAAGGCGTGTATCAGTTATTGCAGTTGAACCACCGAGCCAAAGCAGCTGCACAACTTCCAGCTATTGAGATCGTAGACATGCGTGAAGAGTTTCAGAATCATCGGACCTCTACTTTTTCTGCTAATTTGCAGGAAAAGATACAAGATCGGTTAGACAAAAAAGAACAAACTGTCCTACTGCTCAATCGTCGAGGATATTCGTCTTTTGTGATGTGCAGAGACTGCGGATTTGTTCTCCCATGCCCTAATTGCGATATCTCTCTTACCTTGCATATGGATACACGTTCGATGCGCTGTCATTATTGCGGACACGAAGAACCTATTCCTAATCGCTGTCCCAATTGTGGGGGCAACAAAATCCGCTACTATGGGACAGGCACCCAAAAAGTAGAAGAGGAACTCCGAGAACTTTATCCGCAAGCTAGGATTTTGCGTATGGATGTAGATACCACCCGAAGAAAAGGGGCACACGAACAGATTTTACAAAAATTCGGTGCAAAAGAAGCAGATATTTTATTAGGGACACAAATGATCGCTAAAGGCTTGGATTTTCCAGAAGTCACATTAGTTGGCGTGTTGAATGCCGATACCTCCCTGAATTTACCGGATTTTCGTTCTAGCGAGCATACATTCCAATTGCTGACCCAAGTCTCAGGACGAGCAGGACGAGCGGAAAAACCAGGCGAAGTCGTGATCCAAACGTTCAATCCTCAGCATTACGCCATAGAATTGGCTAAAAAACAAAACTATGAACAGTTTTATCAGCAGGAAATGCATGTACGGCATCGTGGAGGCTACCCTCCTTATTACTTTACTGTGAAAATAACTGCCAGCCATCCTGAAGAACAAGTGGCGGCAAAGAAAATCTTTCAGATTGCCAATCAGCTAAAAGAAGTATTAAGTCCTCAAAGTTTGTTACTAGGACCAACACCCAGCATGATTTTGAGAGTGAAAAATCGATACTATTATCAACTGATTATCAAATATAAACATGAGCCGAATCTTCCTCATGTTTTGGATGAAATCTTGAATGGAAGCCAGAAAGAACAGCGGCAAGGTCTTTTTGTGGCAATTGACAACGAACCATTAAACTTTATTTAAGAAAGGACCAACTTATGCGCTATCCTATATTGATCCACCCTAATGATAAATTAAAAAGACCTGCTCAGCCAATCGACGTGATCACGGATGAAACGATTGCTTTGTTAGACAACTTATATGAGACGATGATTGCGAATGACGGAATAGGGATTGCTGCTCCTCAAGTAGGACAAAACAAGAGAATCGCTTTGATCGAAGTAGATGAAGGCGAAAAATTCGAACTGATAAACCCAGAAATCATTGAAGCAAAAGGTGAAAGCATGGACGTAGAAGGCTGTCTCAGTATTCCGCATGTCTATGGAACAGTCAAGCGAGCAGATGAAGTGACTGTACGCTATTATGACCGCGATGGAGAAGAGATAGAAGTGACAGCTTTCGGCTATTTAGCCCGTGCCTTCCAGCATGAAATCGATCACTTAGACGGTATTCTGTTCATTGAGAAAATGGTACAGCAGATCCCGGAAGAAGAACTTGAAGAATATATGGAGGAACATCTTGATGACTAAGTTAGTATTTATGGGCACACCTGCTTTTTCTGTGCCAATTCTTGAAGGGCTGATAGAATCAGGCTACGAGATCCAGGCAGTAGTCACACAGCCCGACCGTCCAGTTGGGCGGAAACGAGTAATTACGCCGACACCGGTAAAAGAAGCTGCTCTAAAGCACGGTATCCGTGTGTTGCAGCCAGAGAAAATCTCCGGTTCGCCAGAAATGGAAGAAATCATTGAATTGGCGCCTGATTTGATCGTCACTGCGGCGTTTGGTCAATTCTTGCCTGAAAAGTTATTGCAAGTGCCAAAATTAGGGGCAATCAATGTCCATGCTTCTTTACTTCCTAAATATCGGGGAGGTGCGCCTGTTCATTATGCCATCATGAACGGGGAGAAAGAAACTGGTGTAACGATCATGGAAATGATCAAAAAAATGGATGCAGGCGGAATCTATGCGCAAGAAAGCATGCCAATCACTAAACAAGATGATGTGGGGACGATGTTTGAAAAGCTCAGCCTTTTAGGAAGAAAGCTATTGCTAGAAACATTGCCTAATATTTTGAATGGACAAAAACCAGTTCCTCAAGACGAGTCAAAAGCCACTTTTTCGCCAAACATCACACGTGAACAAGAAGCGGTCGATTGGCATAAAACTGCAGAAGAAATTGACAACCAAGTACGCGGGATGCGTCCTTGGCCGATTGCATTCACGACCTATGAAGGTACACGCTGGAAATTATTATCGGTTGAAGTACTGGCAGAAAGTACAGACGAAGCACCAGGCACGATCATCCGAAAAGACAAAAAAAATCTATGGATTGCTTGCGGTAAACAGACCGTATTAGCCATCAATGAATTACAGCCAGCTGGTAAAGGAAAACAAGCCGTACACGATTTTCTTAACGGAAGCGGTCAGCAAGTTCAGATTGGTCAGCAGGTGAAATAATGAAAAAAATCCCTAAAAAAATGAAAAAATCTGTACGATATATGGCATTACTGACATTAGAGCGAGTGAACAAGGGCGGCGCCTACTCGAATCTTTTGTTGAATGAGATGATCAAACAAAGCGAGCTAAATCAAAAAGATGTGGGTCTATTTACAGAATTGATCTACGGTACGATTAGCCATCAGCGACTATTGGAATTTTACGTTGCACCATTGATCGCTAAAGCAAAAAAAGTGGATGACTGGGTCAAGACGCTTCTTTATCTTTCTGTATATCAATTAGAATTTTTAGATAAAGTCCCTGCACATGCTATTTTAAACGAGGCGGTCGAAATCGCGAAAGTAAAAGGAAATCCTGGGACAGGAAAATTTGTAAATGGTGTTTTGAGGAATTATCAGCGTCAAGGAGCACCAGATCTGCAAGGCATTACTGATCCTATCGAAAGACTTTCTGTCAAAATCAGCCTGCCTCTATGGATGACGAAGCGGTTGGTGGATCAAATCGGTTACGAAGAAACTGAAAAGCTCGGTTTATCGCTATATCAGCCTAGCCATGCTAGTGCCCGAGTAGATACACGCCGACTTTCCAGAGATCAGGCCATCACTGTTTTGCAAGAAGAAGAGATCACAGCTGAAAAAAGCCAAGTCAGTCCATACGGTATAGTAGCGAAAAAAGGGCATTTAGCTTCTAGCTCATTGTTCCACGATGGCGTCATGACGATCCAAGATGAAAGTTCGATGCTTGTAGCGCCGTCTATGCAAATCGAGCCTGAACATCATGTCTTAGATGCCTGTGCAGCACCCGGAGGTAAGACGACACATATTGCTTCTTTTTTGGATCCTTCATGTGGTGGGGAAGTGATTGCTTTAGATGTACATGAACACAAAGTCAAACTCATTGAAGAAAATGCAACACGTCTGGGTGTCTCTTCTGCTGTTTACGCTCAAAAGATGGATGCTAGAGAAGTCAGCAAGCAGTTTGAACCAGAGCAGTTCGATCGGATTTTAGTAGACGCGCCTTGTTCAGGTCTAGGGCTCCTTCGGCGAAAACCAGATATCCGTTATAAAAAACAGCCGGATGAATTAGCGAATTTACCAAAAATCCAATTGGAAATTTTAGAAAGCTGCGCACCAGCTTTAAAGTCTTCCGGTATTCTGACTTATAGTACTTGTACGATCTTAAAAGAAGAAAACCAAGACGTTGTTTCTGCTTTCTTGGAAACACACCCTGATTTTGAGAGGATTGATGTTTTGACCGATCCTATGCTACAATCATCAATCGTAGAGAAAATGTTGACTTTGTATCCGCATCAGTTTTACACAGATGGATTTTTCATTTGTTGTTTGCGCAAAAAGTAATGAGGTGAAAAAATGCAGATTGAATATCAATCAGATGTAGGAAGACGACGTAACACCAATCAAGACTATGCCAGTGTATTTACTAGCCGTTCAGGTCTCAAGCTTGCTGTATTAGCAGATGGGATGGGTGGCCACCGTGCTGGAGACATTGCTAGTCAAATGGCGGTAACAAATCTAGGCGAAGCTTGGGAAGAACAAGAAGCTGCCGACGATGAAAAAATCGCCCAGTGGTTCATTCAATCGATTCAAGAGGAAAATATGCTGATTTATCAGCGAGGACAAGAACAGCCGGAATATAATGGTATGGGAACAACAATCGTAGCGGCAGCTCTGTCAGATGACTGGTTCACGATTGCGAATGTTGGCGACAGCAGAGCGTATTTGATTCGCGAAGATAAAATCATGCAATTGACAGAGGATCATTCTTTAGTTAACGAACTAGTCAAATCAGGGGAAATCAGCGAAGAAATGGCAGTGAACCATCCAAGAAAGAATATTTTAACACGTTCTGTCGGCATGCCAGGAACAGTCGAAGTAGATGTTTCTACTCATCTTTGGCAGCTAAAAGATCGCTTGCTGTTATGTTCAGATGGCTTGACGAATATGCTATCTGAAGAAGAAATAGGAACGATCATTAATCAAGAAGGCCCGTTATCCCATAAAGTAACTGAGCTGATTGATCGTGCCAATGAAGCAGGCGGAGCGGATAATATCACCGTTCTTCTTATCGAATATAAGGAGGACAGTGTATGATCGAGTTGGGAAAAAAATTAAATGGCCGTTATCAGATCACGGGGAATATCGGTAGTGGTGGTATGGCTAATGTATTTTTGGCGCACGATTTGATCTTGGATCGAGATGTAGCAGTCAAAGTCTTACGATTCGACTTTCAAAATGATCAAACCGCGATTCGACGATTTCAGCGAGAAGCTTTAGCAGCAACAGAACTCGTTCATCCAAATATTGTCAGTGTTTACGATGTTGGTGAAGAAGACAATATGCAGTACCTAGTGATGGAATACGTCAAAGGAATGGACTTGAAACGATATATCCAAACACATTATCCTGTTCCTTATGAAACAGCAGTAAATATTATGCAGCAGATTCTTTCTGCTATTTCTTTAGCTCATAACCATCAAATCATCCACCGAGATTTGAAACCCCAAAACGTATTGATCGATAACGAAGGTGTAGTAAAAATCACGGATTTCGGGATTGCTATTGCTTTATCTGAAACATCGATCACACAGACGAATACGATGTTGGGATCTGTTCATTACCTATCTCCTGAGCAAGCAAGAGGGAGTATGGCAACGAAGCAGTCAGATATTTATGCTTTAGGGATCATTCTTTATGAGATGCTGACAGGTAGCGTGCCGTTTGACGGTGAATCTGCTGTGACGATTGCTTTAAAACATTTCCAAGATGATCTTCCATCCATAAAGGCACTTGATCCAAATGTACCGCAAGCACTGGAAAATGTGATTTTACGGGCGACGGCTAAAGAACCTGCAGACCGTTACAAGTCAGCCGAAGAAATGTCTGATGATCTTTCTACAGTATTATCACCAGCTCGTGCAAACGAAGAAAAATGGCAACCTCATGCGATGGATAACGAAACAAAAGTTATCACACCGCTTGCGGCAGATACACCAATGCCGGATTCATTCAAATCTATGCCTCTGCCAAAAGACGAACCGAGAAACGAAACATTGCCGGAAGAGGAAGAAGTTCTGCCTGACCCTAAAAAGAAAGGACAGAAAAAATGGTGGCTGATTCTGTTAGCTGTCCTCGCTGTTTTAGGAATCGGAACAGCTGTATTCTTTGCTTCTGGCGGACGAGGAGAAGTTGTTGTTCCTGATGTTTCTGATCTTTCTGAAGCTTCTGCCAGAGAAACACTCGCAAAAGCGAAATTAGAAGTAGCAACAAAAACAGAAGAAATTGCAGATGACAAAATCGAAGAAGGCAATGTGGTGAAGACAGACCCGGCAGCGGGAACGACAGTCAAGCAAAAACGCGAAGTCACTCTTTATATCAGCAGTGGCACGAAAAAAATCAAATTAGATGATTACAGTGGTAAAAGTTATGAAGATGCTGAAGCAAGTTTGAAAGAATTAGGATTTTCTGCTGATTTGATTCAAAAAGAAGAGGAATTCAGTTCAGAGGTAGAAAGCGGAATGATCATTTCGCAATCTCCATCAGAAGATACAGAAGTCGATCCTAAAACAGACACGATTACTTTCACAGTCAGCAAAGGACCAGAAACAGTGACTTTGAGTAGTCATGTAGGAGAAAACTACGAAACTGTCCGTAATTGGCTTGTTACACAAGGATTCAATATCAATAACATTAGTGCTACTTATGACTATAGCGACACTGTGCCATCGGGTTCGATCATTAGTCAGGATCCAGCCTCAGGTGAAGTTGTAGCAGAAGAAACTTACATCAGTTTTGTCGTAAGCCAAGGAACAGAACCTAAACTGAATGACATCTCCGGCTATACAAAAAGCGAAGCACAAAGTTATTTGGCTAGTATTGGTGCAGAATATATCGGTCATGAGACTTCTGAATATTCAAGCACGGTGGATAAGGACAAAGTAATCCGTACAGTGCCAGGGGCAGGTACGACGATTACCAAAGGAATGGTTGTAAACGTGATTTACTCTAAAGGACCAGACCCAGCGTCTTCTAGTTCTGAGAAAGATTCTTCAGACAGTTCTAGCAGCTCAAGTAGCTCTAGCAGTACGAGCAGCTCTTCCAAAGAAGAATCTTCCAGCACTACAAGTTCATCAGATAGTACCTCAGAAAGCTCAAAATAAGTTTTTAATAAAATAGAACAAAGAGGTTGTGACAGAAGCTACTTCTGGAACACCGTTTATTCGAAGGGACTGTGCCGCAGTCCCTTTTTTGTGTTTTCTATCCCTTTTGATTAGTTTTCAAGCCTTTTACTTTGAGAAGTTTGCGTGGAACGACACCTACTTTCCTCTTCATATGGTAAAATAAACAAAAACGGAGGTGGCACTTATCAAAGGACAAATCAGAAAAGCAATCAGCGGTTTTTACTATGTATACGCAGATGGAGAGACCTATCAAACAAGAGGAAGAGGGAATTTCCGGAATCGGAAAATCACGCCGCTTGTCGGAGATCAGGTAATCTTTGAGAGTGAAAATCAAACAGACGGCTATCTTCTGGAAATCTTGCCGAGAAAAAATCAATTAGTTCGCCCGCCAGTCACAAATGTTGATCTTGGAATCATTGTCACAAGTATCGTGGAACCTGCATTTTCTTATAATCTGCTTGACCGCTTTCTAGTTACCTTGGAATATGAATCAATCGAACCGCTTATTTTTTTGACGAAGACCGACTTGTCAGACGACCCGAAAAAAATCGAAGAAATCAAGCAAATCTATACTAAAATAGGCTACCCAGTGATTGTACCCAATCATGCGGGTGACACGACAGAATTGATCCGTTATTTTCCAGAACGGCTATCGGTCTTCATGGGACAGTCTGGAGCAGGAAAATCAACACTACTGAATCAAATATCTCCAGAACTGAATTTAGCAACAGGAGAGATTTCTGATGCACTTGGAAGAGGGCGGCATACAACACGGCATGTGGAGCTGCTCCCTATCTACGGTGGGTTAGTAGCAGACACACCAGGATTCAGCTCGATTGACTTTTTGACTATCGAAGCAGGAGAATTGCCAAGACAATTTCCGGAATTTGTGGAAGCTTCTGCCCATTGCAAATTTAGAGAGTGCATGCATGCCAAAGAACCTGGCTGTGAAGTGAAACATAGAGTAGAAACAGGTGGTATCGCACAGACACGTTACGATAATTATTTGCAATTCTTACAAGAAATCGAGAAAAGAAAACCCATGTATACGAAAAAAGAAGGTAAACGAAAATAGGAGGAACCAAGAATGAAAATAGCACCATCCATTTTGAGCGCAGATTTTGCCAATTTGCAAAGAGATATTGAGTTAGTAGAAAAAGGAGGCGCAGATTACATCCACGTAGATGTCATGGATGGCCAATTTGTCCCAAATATCACGTTAGGGCCAAATATTGTTCAGGCAATCCGACCTGTCACTAAATTACCGCTAGACGTCCATCTGATGATCGTTGATCCGGAAAATTACATTCCAGCATTTGCGAAAGCTGGAGCAGATATCATTACTGTTCATGTAGAAGCAACTCCTCATATCCATCGGGCACTCCAAATGACAAAAAGCTTAGGTGTCAAAGCTGGAGTAGTTATTAATCCGGGGACACCAGTCTCCATGATCAAACATGTTTTGCCTTTGGCTGATCAAGTGCTGGTCATGACTGTCAATCCTGGGTTTGGCGGACAAAGCTTTATTGAAGAAACGGTAGAAAAAATCACAGAACTCGCTGATCTACGTAAAGAGAACAATTGGTCTTATGCAATCGAAGTAGATGGCGGAATCGTTCCAGAAACAGCAAAAATCTGTAAAGATGCAGGGGCGGATGTCTTTGTTGCAGGATCATATATCTATGGAGCCGAAAATCCAGTCGGACAAATCGAACGGTTAAAAGAGGCATTAAATTAAATGAAAATTTTATTAGCTGCTGGAGGTAATCCGGAAAACTGGCCGCAGCCTCTACTGACCAAATACGATGCCTATGTCGGAATAGATCGTGGTGCGCTGTATCTGCTTCAAGCAGGCTACCCAGTAGATCTGGCAGTAGGTGATTTTGATTCATTGTCGAACGAAGAGCAGGAGGAAGTATTTGCAAAAGCCAAAGAGTATGCCCGTTCACCCGCAGAAAAAGACGATACAGATACACAATTGGGGATCTTAAAGACATTTGAACGTTATCCGCAAGCTGAAGTCACTTTGATCGGCGCCACAGGCGGAAGATTGGATCATCTTTTAGCCAATCTCTGGTTAGGTCTGGAACCTCGATTCAAACCGTTTGCCCATCAGCTTATTATTAGAGATCGTCAAAATTATTTGGCTTATTATTTGCCTGGAAAGCATATAGTAAGACAGGTTCCAAGTATGAAGTATCTAGCTTATTGCTGTTTGACGCCCGTCTCGGCTCTTACATTGAAAGGCAGTAAGTATGTATTGGAAAATAAAGCAGTTGAATACCCGACATCTTATGCAAGTAACGAGTTTCTTTCAGATACCGCTGAATTTTCTTTTTCAGATGGTATGATTGCAGTTATTCAAAGCAAAGACTGACCAATGAACAAAAGGAAAAGTTTTGTCTTTCAGGCTAAAAATGACAGAATCTATTATTTACTAAAAAAAAGCTTAAGAGGAGCAACTTGCCTTTTGTTTCCCAGCATTTAGTGATAAAATTGAACACAAGAGTCTAATTAATTCGAGGTGTCTTTGTGAAGAAGTTCAATCCTAATAAAAATATTATTATTACCTTGGTTATTGTTATCATCGTGGTGACGATACTAAGTGTGACCGCTGCACAGCGAGCGAATGAAGGAAAGCCTAATTTCTTCCAATCCATCGTTAATGACAGTGTTGCAATGGTTGATAAAACAATCTCTGCCCCAGTACGGTGGGTGCGAAACGGAGTAGATTCTGTCCATAATCTTTTTTCAACTTATGCCGAAAATGAGCGGCTAAAAGAAAAAATCGATAGCTATGATGACGTTGCACAGCAAAACAAGAATTACGAGAGAGAAATCGAATCTTTGAAAAAAGAACTTGATTTGAACCAGACGCTGACGAGTTACGAAAAAGTAACGGCAAATGTCATTACTCGTTCACCAGATAGCTGGCAGGACATGCTGATCGTAGACAAGGGTTCTAAAGACGGTATCGAAGCAAATATGGCAGTCATGTCGCAAAAAGGATTGATCGGCCGAGTGATCGAAGTCAATACAGCTTCGTCTAAAATCGAATTACTGTCATCCTCTAACGAAAGCTCCAATCATTTTCCAGTACGGGTATCTTCGGCTAATGGCGAAGCATTCGGTTTGCTTAAAAACTATGATGAAAAACTCCATGCATTAGTGGTGACCCAATTGACTGGTGATACGGATATCAAAGAAGGGGATGTTGTTCAGACATCCGGTCTTGGAGGAAATTCTCCAGCTAACTTGCCGATCGGTACGGTTATCAAAACGAAACCAGACAGTTATGGCCTGGATCGGGAAGTTTATGTGAAACCTTATGCAGAAATGTATGATGTGTCAGTTGTGACGATTGTCCAACGGCTAGCGGAGGATTAGTCCATGTTGAAAAAAGAAACAATGAAGTACTATCTGCCAATCGTTCTTTTCTTTTTGATGTTGATAGATGGCCATTTAACAAGAATGCTAGGAGAGTGGTCGAAAGGCAGTTATATGTCAAATGCCCACTTTCTGATCTTGGCATTGTTATGTTGCAGTATGGCATTTGAAAAACGCTATTTGCTAATCACCACGATTGTTCTCGGTGCAGTCTATGATGTTTACTATATCGGTGTTATCGGTATCTATGCCGTAGCTCTCCCTTTGATCGTATGGTTGATGTATGTAATGAAAGATGTCATCCACGTCAACATCTTTACTGAATTTTTCAGTATGATTATCTTTGTCACGGGGTATGAACTGTTTACGATGGTGGTCCAATTGATTTTTAAACTAGCAGTAGTAAATAACACGTATTTTATTACAAGGTTCTTAGGGCCTACACTGCTGTTGAACATGATTATTTTTGTATTATTCATTTTTCCATTTAAGAAATTATTCAGTGATGAATAATTTCTTTTTTTGTTTTTCCTCTGAAAGTAAAAAAGAATTGTTGTTATCTTAAAAAAAGCCCGTCATAGCATGCCTTTTTCATGATCATTTTCTGAAACGAACAGTTTTGTCATTTTTAGAGGTTGTTTTGAAACATTTTTGTAACATAACTATTATATCGCTGACATACTGCTATGGTACAATTTTTATATCGTTAAGAAAGACTTAAATATATTTAGATATTTATTAAATTAAGCCAGTCGGAGGAATGAAGAGTGAAAAAGAGTTTAATATCAGCAGTAATGGTATGTTCAATGACCTTGACTGCCGTAGCATCACCGATCGCTGCCGCGGCGGACGATTTTGATTCTCAGATACAACAACAAGATCAAAAGATTGCAGACTTGAAAAACCAACAAGCAGATGCACAATCACAAATCGATGCCCTAGAAAGCCAAGTTTCTGAAATCAACACACAAGCACAAGATCTATTAGCAAAACAAGACACATTGCGTCAAGAATCTGCACAATTAGTAAAAGATATTGCAGATTTACAAGAACGTATTGAAAAACGTGAAGATACAATCCAAAAACAAGCACGTGAAGCACAAGTAAGCAATACAAGCTCAAACTATATTGACGCTGTATTGAATGCTGATTCATTAGCAGATGCTATCGGACGCGTTCAAGCAATGACAACGATGGTAAAAGCAAACAACGACTTGATGGAACAACAAAAACAAGATAAAAAAGCTGTAGAAGACAAAAAAGCTGAAAACGATGCTAAACTAAAAGAATTAGCTGAAAACCAAGCTGCTTTGGAATCTCAAAAAGGCGATCTTTTATCTAAACAAGCTGATTTGAACGTACTGAAAACTTCATTAGCTGCTGAACAAGCAACTGCTGAAGACAAGAAAGCTGACTTGAACCGCCAAAAAGCAGAAGCTGAAGCAGAACAAGCACGCATTCGTGAACAACAACGTCTAGCAGAACAAGCACGTCAACAAGCAGCACAAGAAAAAGCTGAAAAAGAAGCACGCGAACAAGCAGAAGCTGAAGCACAAGCTACTCAAGCTTCATCAGCTGCACAAAGCTCAGCAACAGAAGAATCATCAGCTGCTCAATCTTCAACGACTGAAGAATCATCATCAGCTGCTCAATCTTCAACAACAGAAGAATCAACAACAGCGCCTGAATCTTCAACAACAGAAGAATCAACAACAGTGCCTGAATCTTCAACAACAGAAGAGTCAACAACTGTACCTGAATCTTCAACAGAAGAATCAACAACACCTGCGCCTACAACACCATCAACAGATCAAAGTGTTGATCCTGGGAACGGTACTGGTAGTAATGCAACTAATAACACAACTAATACAACACCAACACCAACACCAACGCCAACGCCTTCTGGAAGTGTGAATGGTGCAGCAATCGTAGCAGAAGCTTACAAATATATCGGTACTCCATATGTTTGGGGCGGTAAAGATCCAAGTGGATTTGACTGCTCAGGATTCACACGCTATGTTTACTTGCAAGTAACTGGTCGTGACATTGGTGGTTGGACAGTTCCTCAAGAATCAGCTGGAACAAAAATCTCAGTTTCTCAAGCAAAAGCTGGAGACTTATTATTCTGGGGTTCACCAGGCGGAACTTACCACGTAGCGATTGCTTTAGGCGGAGGACAATATATCCATGCTCCTCAACCAGGCGAAAGCGTAAAAGTTGGTTCAGTTCAATGGTTTGCACCTGACTTTGCTGTCAGCATGTAAGAATGATTAATCAAAAAGAGTTAGCCCTTTTCTGGACTAACTCTTTTTTTATTGAGAGAAAATAGAAATCAGATGAATTCTTCTGTCAATTCCATGAACGTTTGGATATCTTCAATCACCATATCGATACCTGCTTGCCAAAAATCTGGTTGAGTGAGATCGACATTCAAATGTTTCTTTGCAAGCTCTTCCGTCGTCATTGAAGCAGTATCACGTAGTAAATGGATATATTCTTCTTCGAAATTTGCCCCTTTTTGATTAGCGTAAGCATAAATGCCTAAACTAAACAGGTAGCCAAAGGTGTATGGGAAGTTATAAAACGGTACGTCATCAATAAAGAAATGTAATTTTGCAGCCCAGAAATATGGATGATAAGTGGCTAAAGCTCCTTGGTAGCCTTCTTTTTGTGCTTCAACCATCATCTCTGTGATCTTATCTTCTGAGACTAATCCTTCTTGCCGTGCTTCATAGAATCGATTTTCAAAAATGAATCGAGAATGGATATTCATGAACATAGCTAAAGCATTTTGCAGTTTTGTATCTAGCAAATTGATTTTTTCTTCTTTTGTTTTTGCGGCTTTTAATGTAGCATCGGCTACGATCAGTTCTGCGAATGTACTTGCTGTTTCTGCGACATTCATTGCGTATTCGCGATTTAAAGAAGGCAAGTCCCACATCGTGCTGCTATGGAAAGCATGACCCAATTCATGAGCAAGTGTCGCAACCTCATTAACAGAATTGCTGTAGGTCATAAAGATCCTTGATTCTTTTGTTTCTGGTAACTCAGTACAATAGCCACCAGGACGTTTTCCAGGACGATCTTCTGCTTCGATCCAGCTCTTTTCAAAAGCAGATTGTGCGAATTTAGCCATTTTTGGACTGAATTTATTAAAGTTTTCGATAATAAATGCAGCTGCTTCGTCAAAACTAAAGGTTTTTTCTTTCAAATCGCCTAAAATAATAGGTGCATCTTGATCCTGCCATTCCATTTTTTCTTTACCGAAAAGATTGGCTTTTCTAGTCAAGTAATCAACAAGGGGTTGTTTGTTTTTTTGGATCGTCTCCCACATGACAGACAATGTTTCTTTTTTCAAACGGTTATATTCTAATGGTTTTTGCAGAAAATCTGTGATGCCATGAAGTTCATAGTTAGAAAGTCTGAAACCATCTAAATGATTCAAAGTATCTGTGAAGAGGGGAGCCTTTTCTTTCCATGCTTTTTCCCATGCTGCGAAAAGTGTTTCTCTGACTTTTGGATCTGGATCGCCCATCATCTTATTGAAGGCTTGGCCAGCAGATAATTCGACAACTTGACCATCTTGTTCGAAGGGAATCGAAATGCTGGCTACAATCGTATCATAATGACTGCTCCAGGCATTTAGACCATCTAATGAGAGCGTGTTGATAATGTTCTCTTCAGCTTCTGATAATAATTGTGAACCGTCACGACGGATCTCGTTTAAACGAAACGCGATTGTTTCAAACGAACCATGGGAAAGCATCTGATTCCAATCATTGTCAGATATTTCTGCAAATTTCTTCGACAATACTGTTTCGGCTGATTGTAGACGAGGAAGCAAGGCGTAAAGCTTACCTGATAAGATCTTTGCATCTGAATCATTGACATTGGCAGAAAGCAATGCAGTAATATAGCTGTTGCATTGGGTAAAGCCGTTCGTAATCGTTTCTTGCAATTGAAGAACCGCTTTTAGCTGCTCTGCATTGTCAGAACTAGGTGACCATTTTGTTACACGTTGATAATATTCGTTCGTTTGGTCTTCCAATTGCTTCATCCGTTGGTTCAAAGCATCAGAATGACTTCCTCCGGGGAAAATAGATTCTAGATCCCAATTTAATGAATAACTCATGAAAAAACTCCCTTCATATTGTAATACAAAATTAAGTATAGCACTTTTTTATAGAAGAAGTCTCTATGAAAATGATTGTTGTTTCTTCAAAAAAAGTCTAAGATAAATACAGAGGTGACTTATGAATTCTTCAAAAAAACAACTGAAAAACGGAAATATTTATTTAGTGATCGCACTTATAGTCGTTGCCATCTTATTTTACAGTTCTTCTCAAACTTACGGACAGCAATCACAAGTTTCGCGATTAGAAAGCTGGCTTCCTAATCAGCCATTTAAGGACACATTAGCAGGTATACATTTTAATTATGGTGGAAGTATCGTGAGTATCGACCATCTGGGCTACGCCAAATTTGTAGAGTTCTTTTTAAGAAAAGGCGCACATTTTGGTACTTATTTTGTTTTGGGTGGTAGCTTGTTTTTAGGTGTTTTCCCTAAACTAAAAATTTGGTGGCTGACAGCGATCCTTGCTTGGCTTTCAGCAACAGGATACGCAGGTTTGGACGAATTCCATCAAATGATGACCGGTGGACGAACACCTATGTTCCAAGATGTCATGTTGGATTCGATCGGTGCTCTGACTGCTGTGGTATTATGTGTGCTTTTTGCGGCATTCAAGAAGCGTTTATAGATTGGCTGTGGCTTTGTTTTTTTGTGAAATAGTACTAGAATAGAAGTGTATTCTCAAAAGAACAAGGGAGGAAAAATCATGTCAGGACATAGTAAGTGGCATAATATCCAAGGAAGAAAAAATGCCCAAGATGCGAAACGAGGAAAAGTCTTTCAGAAACTTTCTCGTGAAATCTATATGGCAGCTAAAGCAGGCGGTCCTGATCCATCCATGAACCCAGCTCTGCGGCTTGTTGTGGACAAAGCAAAAGCTGCAAATATGCCAAACGACAATGTAGAACGGGCGATTAAAAAGGCTACCAGTGCCGTAGATGAAACAAATTACGATGAAATCACGTATGAAGGATATGGTCCGGGTGGAGTAGGAATCTTAGTCCATGCATTGACGGATAATCGTAATCGGACAGCGACAAATGTCCGAGTAGCTTTTACTCGAAACGGCGGGTCACTGGGAGAAACGGGTTCAGTCAGTTACTTGTTTGATCGTAAAGGGTATATCGTCATTGAACGCGATGGGTTGGCTGTGGATGAAGAAACGATGTTTGAAGATGTATTAGAGGCGGGGGCAGAAGATCTGCAAACTTCTCCTGAAGTGTTCGAGATTTATACTGCACCAGAAGATTTTGCTGCTGTACGAGATGAGCTGGAAAAAGAGTTCACTTTAGCGCAAGCAGAATTGACGATGATCCCACAAACGACGATCGATTTAAATGAGGAACAACGGGAGCAATTGGAACGTCTAGTAGATAAGCTAGAAGACGATGATGATGTCTCAGAAGTCTTTACTGCTGCTGAAATGTAAGCAAGCGCATAGTTGAGATAATAAGTAAGAACGCACCTGTACGATTCATACTGGTACGTTCTTTTTATCAATTCTTTTTTGTTAGAAGACCAATACAGGTGTTCCTTTTTCGACCATCCCGAATAATTCCTTCATTACACTTGGCGGAGTGTTGATACAGCCATGTGAACCGCGTGTTTTCCATAAATCTCCGCCGTATTCAGGTTGCCAGTCAGAATCATGGATACCAACACCTGTCCAGTCAATCGGCATCCAGTAATTTACTGGACTCTCGTAAGGCGTTCCGTCGTCATTTGTTCCTTTTAAAGTTGCATCTTCTTCTTTATTCCAAACATAGAAGACCCCAGCAGGTGTAGGTGTAGATGGCTTTCCGGAAACGATATCTGTTTCAAGGGCTACTTTTCCGTCTTTATAATACCACATATGCTGGTTCTCTAAATCAACTTCGATATACGTATCTTCGATCAATGGATGATCAGCGGTTGTGCCACCTTGCACAATCGGAGAACGAGTAAAGTCTTGGCCTGTCAGAATAGCTTTTTTCAACGCTTCTGTCTCGCTATCTGTTTGGATCGTCCAGCTGTAAGTGCCAACTGGGACCGTAACTTCTCCTCTTTTTGTACTTTTAAATTTTGTGTCATTCGTACTTGTGTTATACTTTGTGCCTAAATCTGTTACATATTGACGTACTTGTTCTGTATCTAAATCGACTTTTCCGTCGTAGGTCAGCCAGCTCATGATATCACTTGATGGAATCTGGAAAGTCTCACCGTTTATACTGTAAGTAGCTTTTACTTTTGCGATAGCATTCATGGATTCGAGCTGTTCTTTCAGTGAACTGTCTCCGGAGGTTACTTTTGGTTTTTCTTTGAACTCAGTTAATTCAATCGTATCTTTACCGGAATTTACTGCACTTTTTATTTGTTTGACCGCAGCATCGACGTTGATGGTATTTCCATTGACTTCAGGCTTGATAACAAAAGAGTCGCCTGATTTTTCAATTGTTGCATCAGTTGTAGGTGTCCGGTCTTTATTCAGATCAGTCAGTTTAGTTGTCAATGTCTGAACGGTAGTATCCAGTTTCTGGTGGTCTTGACTGATAGGATCGATTTCTTGTTTTTCCGCTGCTGAAACATAAGTCATTCCCCAAGTCCATCCGTTTTGTTCATTTAGGATCGGAGAAAGCTCAGAAGTGAAATCATCTTTATAGCCGAGCTCAGATTTTGGTACTTCCTGCCAGACTTTTCCATCTTCTTTAATAGCTAATTTTTTATCGGAATAAGCTTCTTTTAATTTTTCATTTGCTTTTTCGACTGTTAGATCGCTGACATTTATTCCGTTGATTTCCGTATTCGGCAAAAAATGTTTTGTGTAGTATGTACTGCGATAGGTATAAAAGCTAATCAGCACTAAGAGAACACCAAGAGCTGAAAGCAAAGCAACATGTTTCGATTTTTTTCGATGCGAAGATCTTGTCATATCGACAACTCCTTAAGTAAAAGTTTAGGGTGGAACGGTCTCATGATAGCATAATTTAGACGAAAAGACGAAGGTTATCTCTTCTTTATGAAAAAATTTAGAAACCAGAAGAGTGATAAAATAAAAAAACGGAAAACACCGTTTAGATGTTTTCCGTCATATTCAAAAATTATTCAGCGTCTAGTTTAGCAAAAGCTTCATCTAGAATTTCTTTTAATTGTTTAGCAGAAGCAGCCATGCGGTCTTGTTCGCTGTCGCTTAAAGGAATTTCGATTACTTTTTGGATACCTTGACGGTTGATAACAGCAGGTGCACCAATGTAGATGTCGTTCAATCCATATTCGCCATTCATGAAGACTGATAAAGGAAGAACAGCATTTTCATCATCTAAGATGGCACGAGTGATACGTGCTAATGCTACTGCGATACCATAGAAAGTAGCGCCTTTTTTCTCGATAATTGTGTAAGCAGCGTCACGTACGCCGAAGAATAGGTTAACCATAGCTTCTTCATCGATTTCAGGGTTGTTTTTCACCCATTCATAGATTTGCAAGCCGGCAACATTTGCATGTGACCAAACTGGGAATTCTGAATCTCCGTGTTCACCTAAGATGTAAGCATGGACGTTACGTGCATCAACGTCAACTAATTCCGCAAGTGCTTGACGGAAACGAGCAGAGTCAAGAGACGTACCTGAACCGATAACGCGTTCTTTAGGGAAACCTGAGAATTTCCAAGTTGAGTAAGTCAAAATATCTACTGGGTTAGCGGCAACTAAAAAGATACCGTTAAATCCTGATTCAACGATTTGTGTGACAACATCGCGGTTGATTTTTAAGTTTTTGTTTACTAAGTCTAAACGAGTTTCACCTGGTTTTTGTGGTGCGCCAGCTGTAATAACAACTAAGTCAGCATCATGTGCGTCTGCGTAAGTAGCAGAGTAGATTTTTTTAGGTGAAGTAAATGCCAAAGCGTGAGACAAGTCAATTGCGTCTCCTTCAGTTTTAGCAGTATTGATATCCACGATACCTACTTCTTGAGCAATATTTTGAGTAACTAGAGCAAAGGCATAGCTAGAACCTACGGCGCCGTCTCCAACAAGAATAACTTTTTGATGATCTTTTTTTTCTGCAGCTGCAGTCATTTAGTATCAATCCTTCCATTGATTTGTTTTTTCCCATGCTTATGCTAACATTTCTCAAGCCCCATGTCACGCTATTTGGCTATAAAATATAACAGATAACAAGGTTGTATTATATGTAAAAGCTTACATGTGCGTTATTTCACTATTTTTATAAATCAATTATTTCATTAAACTTTGAAGAAATTTTTAATTTCTTTATCATTTATTAACGATTCTCTTTTAGCCGAAACGCTTTGTTTTGTGGTATACTATACATTGACAGTATAAAAAAGAAAAAAGCTCGATGGACTGGACCGCTAATTAGCAGTCCAGCCTTTTGTGCTGTTTTTAGAATTAGGTGGAAAAACAAAAATGAAAATGATCGTCGGGTTAGGAAACCCAGGTACCAAATACCAATATACTAAACACAATATCGGCTTTATGGTCGTGGATCAAATTGCACGCGAACATCAAGCTACTTTCAAAAAAAATCCATTCGAAGCAGAAGTTGCCGAATTTTTTCATAATGGAGAAAAGATCCTTCTAGTCAAACCACAGACATTTATGAATGAATCTGGTCGTGCAGTCGGACCGTTAATGACTTATTTTGGGATTTATCCAGAAGAATTAGTCGTCATCTACGATGATTTGGATCTGGCAGTAGGAAAGATCCGGCTCCGTCAAAAGGGGAGTGCCGGCGGGCATAATGGTATCAAAAGTATCATTTCCCATTTGAATACGAATGTCTTTGATCGAATCAAGGTGGGAATCGGCAGACCAGAAGGAAAAAAAACAGTGGTCCAGCATGTGCTTAGTCCTTTCAGCAAAGAAAATCAGCCTTTGATAGAAGAAAGCATATTTCAATCTGTTAAAGCAGTCGAATATCTCATAGAAGGGCATTCGTTCGTGGATGCGATGAATCAATTCAATTGAGAAAGGAGGAAAAGGAATGGATATCATTCAATTAGTCGGAAAAGATCCGCAAGTAAAAGAATGGATCAGCAATTTAGAAGAAAAAATGCCTAGACAACTAATCACAGGATTAGCTGGCTCAGCGAAGACGCTTCTATTTGCTCGAGCATTTAAGAAAACAAATAAAAATATGATCATTCTGATGCCAAATTTGTATTATGCCAATCAGTTAGCAGAAGATCTGCAACATGTGATTCCGCAGGATCAGATCCATTTATTTCCAGTGGATGAAGTGCTTTCTGCTGAAATGGCCTTTTCTTCTCCAGAAGCGCGAGGCGAGAGAGTCGCAACGCTCAACGCACTTCAAGAAAAAAAAGCAGGTATCTATTTGTTGCCAGTCGCAGCTTTGCACAAGCGGCTGCCGAATAAGAAAACTTGGCTACAGGCGCAATTGAATTGGCATGTTGGTGATGAGATAGATGTGGAAAATCTTCCTCGCCAATTGACTTTGATGGGCTATGTACGAGAAGAAATGGTCGCAAAACCCGGAGAATTCAGTATTCGAGGAAGCATCGTCGATATTTACCCATTAACAACAAACTATCCTATTCGTGTAGAATTATTTGATGTAGAGATAGATTCTATGCGGTATTTTGAAGCAGAAACACAACGTTCAATCGAAAAAACGGAAGAAATCTGGGTTTCTCCAACGAGTGAACAAGTCTATGGACCAGAGGATCTGGAACATGGAATAGAGCAAATGCAAAAAATGCTAGAAAAACGGCTTGCTGCGACCACAGAAGAAGCAGACCGCGAGTTTTTACAAGATTACTTCGGTCAGATGACTTCAAGTTGGCAAGCAGGTATCCCGACAGAAGAAGCAAAATTCTACTCAGATCTTCTTTACCAAGAATTTGTAACGATCTTGGATTATTTTCCTTCAAATAGTTTACTAGTCGTTGATGATTACCAGCGGATCATGGAAACAAATCGGGAAATCGAAAGGGAAGCGGCAGAATGGCATACTCAAAAAATCAGCGAATTGCGGGTTTTTTCTGAGCAGTCATTTTCAGCAGATGTACAAAGAATCGTTCAAAAGGAAAAATTTACTACAACCTTTTTCTCACTCTTCCAAAAAGGGATGGGAAATCTTCGTTTCCAAGCAATCCATAATTTTCACTATCGGACGATGCAACAGTTCTTCGGACAAATGCCATTGCTGAAAACAGAAATGGATCGTTGGCGCAAGCAAAAACAGACTGTTGTGATCTTTATTCCGACAAAGGACAGAATACGTAAAGCAGAACAAATGCTTCGAGATGAAGATATATTAGTAGTAGAAACAGAAAAAAATGCATTGATCAGAGGACAGGTACAATTAGTTGAAGGAGCTTTGCAGGCTGGTTTTGAACTTCCTCAAGAAAAAATAGTAGCTATCACAGAAAAAGAAATTTTCCAAAAAACGACGAAAAAACAAACGAGACGACAAACAGTAACAAACGCAGAGCGATTGAAAAGCTATAATGAGTTAAAAGCAGGAGATTACGTTGTCCATGCCAATCATGGTATCGGGAAATACATTGGGATGGAAACGCTAGAAGTAGATGGCGTTCACCAAGACTATATGACTATTTTGTATCAAAACGACGACAAACTGTTTATTCCTGTTACTCAACTGAATCTGATCCAAAAATATGTCGCCTCGGAAGCCAAAGCACCTCGCATCAATAAGTTAGGCGGAAGTGAATGGACGAAAACTAAACGAAAAGTATCTTCGAAAATCGAAGATATCGCTGACGATTTAATCAAACTATACGCAGCAAGAGAATCAGAAAAAGGATATGCTTTTGGTCCTGATGACGCCTACCAAAAAGAATTTGAAAATGCTTTCCCTTATTCTGAAACAGACGACCAGTTGAGAAGTGCAGCGGAGATCAAGCGGGATATGGAAAAAGAAAAACCAATGGATCGACTACTCGTAGGTGATGTTGGTTATGGGAAAACAGAAGTAGCGCTTCGAGCGGCCTTTAAAGCGATAAAGGAAAGCAAACAAGTAGCCTTTTTAGTTCCAACAACGATCTTGGCACAGCAGCACTATGAAACGATGCTGGAAAGATTTGAAGGTTTCCCCGTAAATATCGGGCTATTAAGTCGTTTCAGAACAAGAAAGCAACAAAAAGAAACCATCGAACAACTGCGCACAGGTCAAGTTGATATTGTTGTAGGAACCCATCGAATCTTGTCAAAAGATATTGAATTTAGCGATTTGGGTCTATTGATCATTGACGAAGAACAACGTTTTGGTGTAAAACATAAAGAACGATTGAAACAGTTACGTGCACAAGTGGATGTTTTGACTCTGACAGCAACACCGATTCCGAGAACTTTGCATATGTCGATGCTAGGCGTGCGAGATCTTTCAGTAATCGAAACACCGCCTGCGAATCGTTATCCGATCCAAACATATGTTATGGAAAAAAATCCTGGGGCTATCCGCGAAGCAATCCATCGAGAAATGGGACGAGGTGGACAAGTATTCTATTTATATAATCGAGTAGAAACGATCGAACAAAAAGTAGAAGAAATCCAAGAACTCGTTCCGGAAGCGCGGATCGGCTATGCTCATGGACAAATGACAGAGGCGCAATTAGAAAATACGCTCTTTGAATTTATTGAAGGTCAGTATGATGTTCTTGTCACTACGACCATCATTGAAACAGGAGTGGATATCCCGAACGCAAATACATTGTTTGTTGAGAACGCTGATTATATGGGTTTATCCACGTTATATCAATTACGCGGACGGGTAGGAAGAAGTAGCCGCGTCGCATATGCTTACTTTATGTATGAGCAGCAGAAGATCCTTAATGAAGTCAGTGAAAAGCGTCTTCAGGCAATCAAAGATTTTACAGAACTGGGATCTGGATTCAAAATTGCGATGCGTGATCTTTCCATTCGCGGTGCAGGTAATCTCTTAGGTGCTCAGCAACATGGATTTATTGATGCAGTCGGTTTCGATATGTATTCTCAAATGCTGAGCGAAGCAGTGTCTCGTAAACAAGGAAAGAATAGTCAAGTGGAGAAGACCACTGTTGAGATCGACCTCGGTGTTGACGCATATCTACCTGAAACATACGTGGCAGATCAGCGGCAGAAAATCGAGATCTATAAACGAATTCGTGAACTTGATTCGCAAGAAATGCTAGATGAACTGGAAGATGATCTGCTCGACCGTTTTGGAGAATACCCAGAAGAAGTAGCACACCTCCTGACAATCGGACAGATTAAAATGGATGGCGATCGAGCGCTCTTGGAAACGATAAGGAAACAGGAGCCGCATATCGTCTTTACTCTAAGCAAAGTTGGAACGAAACGCTACAGCGTGGAACAATTATTCGAAGCGCTAACGGCGACGAAACTAAAAGCCAGTCTAGGCGTTGAAAAAGAACAGATGGTGATACGCTTGACGATTCCAAACCAAATGGAAGAAGCAGTGTGGCTTCAGGAAATCCAAAAGTTTGTCAAAGCATTGCGTGAGCAAAAATATCTGTCAGCGTAGGAAGGAGCAACGATTTGGATCATAAAGAAATGCGGCGCGTCATGCAAGGAGCATTTGTACTGACGATTGCTTCTTTCATAGCAAAAGTATTAAGTGCCCTTTACCGAATTCCCCTCCAAAACTTAGTCGGCGACGAAGGTTTTTATGTTTATCAGCAAGTTTATCCAATTTATGGTATAGCAATGACTTTAGCTTTATCAGGTCTTCCGCAGTTCATATCAAAGTACGTTGCAGAAAGAAAGAATCCTTTCGAGCGAAAGCAAGCTTTGCAAAGTCTTTATCCCTTGGTGTTTTGGACAGGCGTCTTTCTGTGGCTGTTTGTCTTTTCATTTAGCAGTTGGATTGCTTGGATGATGGGGGATATACAATTGAAACCACTGATCCAAGTAGTTTCTTTTACCTTTTTGCTGATGCCTGGTTTATCTTTTTATCGAGGGAATTTTCAAGGAAGATTTTTGATGGAACCAACGGCAGTTTCTCAAGTAGTTGAGCAGTTCGTTCGTGTTTCTGTAATCGTCTGTAGTGCATTTGCTTTTAGAAAGCTCGGATGGACGGTGTACCAAACAGTGACGGCAGCGATGAGTGGAGCCGTTTTTGGCGGGTTATGCGCATATGGAATCCTTCACTACTATGAACAAAAGATTCATGGAGGAGTATTAAGCTTCCGCCGGTTCCCATTATTCAAACAGCCACCAAAATCTTTGATCCGACGCTTTCTAGTAGAAGGCGGTCTGGTTTCGATTTATAGCGGATTACTCATCTTTTTTCAGCTGATCGACTCTTTCTTTGTAAAAAATGCTTTGGAAGTTTACGGTCTATCGGAATATGGTGCGAAGATAGCAAAAGGGGTCTATGACCGAGGGCAGCCTTTGGTTCAATTAGGTTTAGTGATTGCCACCGCATTAAGTGCGACATTTCTGCCTGCATTGACCCGTCATTTGACCAATCGGATCTATCGTCAGTTTTTGCAGACAGCCAAAATCTATCTTAGATTGACGACCGCTTTGGCATTAGCTGCATCTTTAGGATTAGCCTTACTGCTTCCTTATATCAATTATGCGTTGTTTAAAGATTATGCAGGAAATGCAGCGCTTGTATTGTTTGTTTTTTCCATTGCTTTTACTGCAGTCATCCAAGCCTATCAAAGTATTGCTCAAAGCAAGAACTCTTTTCGCCCTTCTTTAAAAGGAGCAGGATGGGGGCTCTTGGTAAAAGGATTGACTACTTCTTTTCTAACTGGTTTATTAGGAACAGCCGGAGCAAGCCTGTCTACCCTTTTAGGATTAGGTGTGACGCTTTGGTATTTTGTCCGAATCGAAACGAAAGAGCTAAATGCTTTTTGGAAAGAACGACATTTTGGGCGGAAGTTGATTATCAGCCTTCTTTGTATGACAGCAGTCCTGCTGCTGTATTATGGTGTATTGAATATAGTGTTTGGTCCTGTAACTCATCGTTCCACTGCTTTTTTTGTCAGTGTGATAGGCGTTGGGGTTGGCGCATCTGTGTTCATTTATGCAGTGATTCGTCTCCGTCTGTTTACAGTAAGAGAGTGGCTCATGTTGCCATTTGGTAAGAAAATTCTACGATTAAACAAAAAAATCAAAAAGTGAGGAATAAGATATGCGATTAGACAAATTTTTAAAAATATCCCGAATCATCAAAAGACGATCAGTAGCAAAAGAAGTGGCTGATAAAGGAAGGATCCAAATCAACGGAAAATTGGCAAAATCTTCCAGTGACGTCAAAGTAGGCGACATTTTGAAAGTCCAGTTCGGCAACAAAACATTGGAAGTGAAAATTACGGAATTACATGAATCGACCAAAAAAGAAGATGCACAAAAAATGTACGAAATTATTTTTGAAAATCGCACAGAAACACTAGAGAAATAGATTAGACAAGCTTTCATGATATTGGTATAATGAGAAAGACAATCAAAAAAGATTGGAGCGAATCCAAGTGACGAAAAAAAGCAATAAAATCGCTGCGCTAGATACGGAATATGCAAAGAAAAAGTATGCTGAATTTCAGCAACAACAACGACAACTGATTTTTCGAAGACGCAGACTGGCTGCAATTTTTGTTGGTGCTTTGGTCATTTTCGCGATAATAGGTGTGCAGATTTTCCATGATATGCAAAGGATGCATCAATTGAACGAATTGAGAGTCGAAGCAAATGCTGAAATGAAAGAAGTCAACGCAGACGTTGATCAGCTGCACCAAGATGTTTCATTGCTGAAAGATGATGAATATGTAGCTAAACTTGCCAGAAGCAAATTCTTTTACTCAAAAGACGGTGAAAAAGTTTATCCTATATTAGAATCAAATACAGACAGCTCGACAAATGAAACAGATCAATCAACTAGTTCTACAACTGCAAAATAAGCAGGAATATAAAAAAGGGAAATAATTAGGAGGAACATTTTTTTTATGTCAATCGAGGTAGGAGCAAAACTGCAAGGAAAAGTATCAGGAATTACAAATTTTGGTGCGTTTATTGATCTAGGTGCTGGAAAAACGGGTCTAGTTCATATTAGCGAAGTGTCAAATGGATATGTAAAAGACATCCATGATGTTTTAAGTGTAGGAGATGAAGTAACAGTCAAAGTTATTTCAGTAAATGATGATGGGAAAATCGGACTATCTATCCGCAAAGCGCAGGAACAACCTGTAGAATCTGGAGAAGAAAGCCGTCCTAAAAAATTTCAACAAAAAGATTCCCGTGACAACCGCAATCGTCCAGCACAGAAAAAATCTTTTTCTCGCAGTCAGCCTTCAGCTCAAAAAGAAGACTTCGATTCATTGATGAGTTCATTTTTGAAAGATAGCGATGACCGCTTATCTTCATTGAAGCGAAACACAGAAGGAAAACGCGGTGGTCGTGGCGGACGCCGCAGCTAATAAAGCTGAAAATAATGATGATGCGACTATTTTAGTCAGAGTATCAACAGAGGGCAGGTTAATTGTCGTTTTAGACGTTTTCCCGCTCTCTTTTTTTAGGAAGAAAGGGTGTGGAAAGAATGAGCGTTGAAAAAGACGGTAAAAAAGTACCGCTATTGCAGCAGTCATTTATTCGGCACGGGAATGAACAAAGATTCTGGCAAAAAGAATCAAGGATTTTAGCAGCGGTATCAGGTGGGGTTGATTCGATGGTTTTGCTCCACTTGCTTTTGCAAGCGCAACGCCAAATCGGTTTTTCTTTGGGCGTCGTCCATATCAATCACCAATTGAGAGAAGAATCAGCAGAAGAAGCTGCTTATCTTCGCTCATATTGTGAAAAGAAGAATCTCCCTTTATATGTAAGTGTTTGGGAAGATCCGGCCAAAACGGCCATAGAAACAGCAGCCCGTAACTTTCGTTATCAAGCATTCACTCGCGTGATGGAAGAAGAACAATATGATACGTTGATGACTGCTCATCATGGAGATGATCAAATCGAGACGGTGTTGATGAAAATCATTCGTGGAGGACAGTTAAGTACTTTTTCTGGAATCAAAGAAGTACAACCATTTGCTACGGGCAGGCTTGTTCGTCCATTGCTGAGTTTCAGTAAAGAAGAATTATATGCTTATGCAGCAGAATCACAGCTTGTTTACTTTGAGGATCAGACGAACCAATTATTAGATGTCCAAAGAAATCGGCTTCGCCATTTGGTTGTTCCTCAGTTAAAACAAGAAAACACCCAGGTGATGAGACATTTTCAGCAGTTTTCGCAACAGATTCAATGGGCAGACCAAGTCATTCAAAAATGTATGGGGCAGTTAATCGAAAAGGAAGTCGAACAGTTAAAGGATCGATTTCAATTTTCAGCAGAAATGATAGAAAAAATGGAAGAAGCGGAACGATACTATTTTTTCCACTCCTTCTTCGACAAAGTATTCTCAGAAACAGGGGTCATTTTGAAAGAGCAGCAAATGACATCGATTTTAGAGCAGTGGCAACAGAAAAAAAGTCAATGGCAGCTTAGCATCGGCAGCAACTGGGTACTGAAAAGAGAGTACCATTTTGTTGTACTCGCTAAAAAAGAAAAACAAGCCACTGCTCAGACAGAAGATCAGCGCTTGTTGCTTATTCCAGAACAAGGGATACAGTTGAACGAAACAGAATGGATTGGTCTGCTCAAACCTGAACATTCAGAGGACATCAAAGCAACAGATTCATGGTCTCTGTTTTCTCATGACATTTGGGTTCCCGCCGATGTGCAACTATATGTCGAAAAAAGAAAAGCAGGAGACCGTATTCAATTAACGGAGAAACTTACAAAAAAAGTATCTAGATATTTTATCGATCAGAAAGTACCTAATTCACAAAGGCAGCATGCTTGGATCATTACAGATGCCAAAAGAAATATATATAGCTTGATACCTTTTGCCTTTTCATATTTGAGTATTCGTGAAGAAACTGATAAAATACACTACATACTTCTTTACAAATATCAAAAAGAAGCAATTGGAAGGAGAACCTGATGTTGGAAAAGGATATTGAGAGAATTTTGATCTCACAAGAAGAGATAAAAATTCGTTGCAAAGAACTAGGCAAAGAGTTAACAGAAATTTACCAAAACACCAATCCCCTAGTAGTAGGTGTCTTAAAAGGAGCGGTACCATTCATGGCAGATATCGTTCGTTCTATCGATACGTATTTGGAATTGGATTTCATGGATGTTTCAAGCTACGGGAATGCAACAGTCTCGTCAGGGGAAGTAAAAATCGTCAAAGACTTGGATACAAATGTAGAAGGTCGCGATCTGTTGATCGTTGAAGATATCATTGACAGCGGAAGAACACTCGCTTATTTAGTGGATCTTTTCAAATACCGCAAAGCTAAATCAGTCAAAATCGTTACACTACTTGACAAACCCGAAGGAAGAGTAGTAAACATCGAAGCAGATTATGTTGGGTTCAACGTACCAAATGAATTTGTTGTCGGTTATGGCCTGGATTATGCAGAAGCATATCGTAACCTTCCGTACATCGGTGTATTGAAACCTAGTGTTTATCAATCAAATTAATGCTGTATCTCAATTAAATTATGGTACAATAGAATGGTCAGGATTGATAAAAAACTGTTAAATTAAATTGACGCTTAGGGAGGGCAACTATGAACAAAAAGAACAATGGCATGATGAAAAATGCCTTGTATTATGTCCTCGTAATCTTAGCGATGGTAATGGTCGTTTATTTCATTTTTGGTAATAACGGCCAGCGATCGTCAGATATCGAGTACTCAAAATTCACAGAACAACTACAAGCAGGCAAAATCAAAGAGTTTGAAGTGCAGCCTGCAAATGGTGTATATAAGATCACTGGTGAATACAAGGAACAGCAGACAGTCGCTAACAGCGGCGGGTTAGCTATCTTGGGTTCAACAGATACGACTACTACCCATTTCACAACAATCATTTTGCCAAATGATACAACATTGAGCCAAGTAACAGAACTAGCAAAAGAAAACAAAGTTGCTACAACAGTAAAAGAAGAATCAAGCAGCGGCGTATGGGTTTCGTTATTGCTTAGCTTCTTGCCGATCGTGATCATCATCTTTTTCTTCTACATGATGATGGGACAACAAGGCGGCGGCGGTGGCGGTGGCGGCCGTGTCATGAACTTTGGTAAATCAAAAGCCAAAGAAGCAGACAAAAAAGCTAATCGCGTACGTTTTTCTGATGTAGCGGGTGCGGAAGAAGAAAAACAAGAACTAGTTGAAGTTGTTGAATTTCTGAAAGATCCTCGCCGATTTGTTGAATTAGGTGCCCGTATCCCGGCAGGTGTACTTTTAGAAGGACCTCCAGGAACAGGTAAAACCTTGTTAGCAAAAGCTGTTGCCGGAGAAGCTGGCGTACCATTTTATTCGATCTCAGGTTCTGATTTCGTAGAAATGTTTGTCGGTGTCGGGGCAAGCCGTGTTCGTGATTTGTTTGAAACAGCGAAGAAAAACGCACCGGCTATCATTTTCATCGATGAAATTGATGCAGTAGGTCGTCAACGTGGTGCCGGTATGGGCGGCGGACATGATGAACGCGAACAAACATTGAACCAATTGCTTGTAGAAATGGATGGTTTCGACGGAAATGAAGGAGTAATCGTCATTGCTGCAACTAACCGTTCTGACGTACTAGATCCAGCGTTACTACGTCCCGGACGTTTTGACCGTCAAATTTTAGTTGGCCGTCCAGATGTAAAAGGACGTGAAGCAATCTTACGTGTCCATGCACGGAATAAACCGATGGCCGATGATGTTGACTTGAAAGTTGTTGCTCAACAGACTCCAGGGTTTGCCGGAGCAGATTTGGAAAACGTCTTGAACGAAGCGGCGCTAGTAGCTGCTAGAAGAAATAAAAAGAAAATCGATGCTTCTGATATCGATGAAGCGGAAGATCGCGTGATTGCAGGTCCAGCTAAAAAAGATCGTGTAATCAGCAAAAAAGAACGCGAAATGGTTGCTTATCACGAAGCTGGTCATACGATTGTCGGATTAGTGTTAAGTCGCGCTCGGGTCGTCCACAAAGTAACGATTATCCCTCGCGGACGCGCCGGTGGATATATGATCGCTTTGCCAAAAGAAGATCAGTTCTTGATGACAAAAGAAGATATGTTTGAACAAATCGTAGGCTTGCTTGGTGGACGTACAGCTGAAGAAATCATCTTCAATGTCCAATCAACTGGTGCCTCCAATGACTTTGAACAAGCGACAGCTTTAGCACGAAGCATGGTAACAGAATATGGAATGAGCGATCGTTTAGGTCCCGTTCAATATGAAGGCAATCATCAAGTGTTCGTTGGCCGCGACTACGGTCAAACAAAAGCTTACTCTGAACAAGTTGCTTTCGAAATTGATCAAGAAGTACGCAAGATTTTGATGGAAGCTCATGCCAAAGCTCATGAAATCATCGAAGCGCATCGTGCACAGCATAAATTGATTGCTGAAAAACTTCTGGAATTCGAAACATTGGATGCCAAAGCAATCAAATCGTTATTCGAACACGGTGTGATGCCTGAAGGTACTGAGTCAAATGATTATCCAAGCGAAAAAGAAGCGAAAACTTTTGAAGAAGCAAAACGTGCTTTGGAAGAAAAAGACGCTGAAAAACAAGCAGAAGAAAAACGTGATTTTGAAGAAGCAAAACATGAACTGCATGAGGAAAATAAAGCAGAGCATGATTCAGATTCTCAACAATCAGAAGATGATCATTCAGACGATCGATACAAATAAAAAAATATAGGTCAATTGATCTGATAGGACTCCCGAAAACCGGAACAAAAACCGGTTTTCGGGAGATTTCTTTATTTAAGATGTAAATAGAATGATGTCCTGTTTTCTAGATGATTCTGAATTATTTTTAAAAGAAGCATTCCAAAGTTGAAAAAAGCAGGAGTTGCTAGTATGATTCACTATGAGTTTAAAAACGGAAAAAGGAGTACATAACAAATGAAAGATTATCTGGTTAAGGCACTTGCTCACGACGGATTCGTACGAGCATACGCCGTTCAAGCAACAAATACCGTAGCGGAAGCACAAAGACGTCATGATACTTGGCATACGTCCTCAGCTGCTTTAGGACGAACATTAGTGGGCAGTCTGCTGCTTGGTGCAACACTTAAAGGAGAAGATAAACTAACTGTTCGAATCCAAGGCGATGGTCCAGCAGCGGGAATCGTAGTAGATGCAAATGGGAAGGGAGATGTGAAAGGCTACATCAAAAATCCGCATCTCAGTCTTCCTTTGAATAGTGAAGGTAAAATCGATGTGCGAGGAGCAGTTGGGACACAAGGGATGTTTACTGTCACAAAAGATTTAGGATTAAAAGAACCTTTTTCTGGACAAACGCCAATTGTTTCTGGAGAAATCGCTGAAGATTTTACTTACTATCTCGCTATCTCAGAACAAATCCCTTCAGCTGTTGGACTAAGTGTACTGGTCAATACTGATGACAGTATCAAGACAGCGGGTGGATTCATGATTCAAATCATGCCAGGTGCCGATGAAGAAACAATCAGCAAGATTGAGGAACAATTAAAAACAACACCAAGAATCTCTACTCTCTTAGATGAAGGACAGACACCAGAAGAAATATTGAAGGGATTGCTTGATACAGAAGAGCTGAACGTTTTAGAAAAAATGCCTATTCAATTCAAATGTGACTGTTCGAAAGAAAAATTTGCAGAAGCAATTATCGCGCTAGGTGCAGAAGAAATCCAAGCAATGATAGATGAAGATCATGGAGCAGAAGCGGTATGCTCTTTCTGTAACAATAAATACAAGTATAGTGAAGAAGAATTAACTGGATTGAAGAAAGAAGCCTTAGGAGGAATTTAAGTGGAACACAAATGGAAAATCGGCAATGTTGAAATCCCTAATCGTGTCGTTGTTGCGCCGATGGCTGGAATAACAAATTCAGCATTTCGAGTCACTGTCAAAGAATTTGGTGCAGGCTTAGTCGTATGTGAAATGATCAGTGACCAAGGTATCCATTTCAGAAACAAAAAAACTTTAGAGATGCTCCACATTGAAGAAACAGAACATCCATTAAGTTTACAGATATTTGGCGGGAACAAAGACAGCCTAGTTGAAGCTGCTCAATTTGTCGAAGAAAACACAGCTGCAGATATAATAGACATCAATATGGGCTGTCCAGTAAACAAAGTGATCAAAGCAGAAGCAGGGGCAAAGTGGCTTTTAGATCCTGAGAAAGTATACGAAATGGTCCAAGCTGTTTCTTCAGCAGTGGATATCCCTGTAACGGTCAAGATGCGTATCGGTTGGGATGAAGAACACGTCTTTGCTGTAGAAAATGCATTAGCAGCACAATCAGCTGGAGCAAGTGCCATCGCTATGCACGGGCGTACACGGGTTCAGATGTATGAGGGAAAAGCAGATTGGGAAATATTAAAAGAAGTAAAAAAACATCTCACCATCCCATTTATGGGGAACGGGGATGTCAAAACACCCGAAGATGCAAAACGGATGCTTGATTATGTTGGTGCAGACGGTGTGATGATTGGCCGGGCAGCTTTGGGAAACCCATGGATGATTCATCGTACACAGCATTATCTAGAAACAGGAGAATTGATTCCTGAGCCAACACCAGCCGAAAAGATTGCTACAGCTAAACTTCATTTACAACGCTTAGCAGATCTCAAAGGAGAAAAAGTAGCATGTAGAGAATTCAGAACACATGCGGCTTATTATTTAAAAGGGATTCCTCGAGCAGCAAAAGTGAAAGTAGCAATCAATCAGACAGAAAATCAGCAAGAAATCAATGATCTGCTGGATCAATTTGTAGAAAAAACGGAAAAAGTACTATTGAAACAAACGTTGTGATTTCTAAGTTTTTCGTGAATTTTCAAGCCGAAATTCCAAGTTCGGCTTGCTTTTTTTGTGTTTCATTGGCATTATAGGAAAGAGATTAACATGAGAATGGAGGAACTTTTGTGACACAGGAACAACAACATCAAGTAGAAGATTTAAATGATCAAATGCTTGTACGTCGTCAAAAAATGGAACAATTGCGTGAAGATGGAATCGATCCATTTGGAAAAAGATTTGAACGCACACACAACTCAGAAGAATTGCATGAACTATTTGATCCAAGAACAAAAGAAGAACTAGCAGAGATGGGATTGACCGCTAGTGTAGCTGGTCGTATGATGACTCGCCGAGGAAAAGGAAAAGCTGGATTTGCGCATCTACAAGATCGTGAAGGCCAAATTCAAATTTATGTGAGAAAAGACCAAGTAGGTGATGAAGCCTATGAAGTATTCAAACATGCAGACCTTGGAGATTTCTTTGGTGTAACTGGACAAATCATGAAAACAGACACAGGCGAAGTTTCTATCAAAGCTTCAGAAATCACGATTTTGTCAAAAGCACTTCGTCCACTGCCAGATAAATACCATGGCTTGACGAATATTGAACAACGCTACAGACAACGCTACTTGGATTTGATCAGTAATCGCGAAAGCTTTGACCGATTTATGAAACGAAGCCAAATTATCAGCGAGATCCGTCGTTATTTAGATGGCAATGGCTATATCGAAGTAGAAACGCCAGTATTGCATAATGAGGCAGGTGGAGCCGCTGCTCGTCCGTTCATCACGCACCATAATGCACTGGATATTGATTTATATTTGCGTATCGCGTTGGAGCTTCATTTGAAACGACTAATTGTCGGCGGAATGGAAAAAGTTTATGAAATCGGTCGTGTTTTCCGTAATGAAGGGATTGACACTACGCATAATCCAGAATTTACGATGTTAGAAGCATACACAGCATATACTGATTTCAATGATGTAATGAATCTGACAGAAGGTATTATCCGTAACGCAGCTCAAAAAGTACTAGGGACAGCGAAAATCACATATGATGGACAAGCTGTTGACTTAGAAAGCGACTTTAAACGTATCCATATGGTAGATGCAATCAAAGAACAAACTGGTGTAGATTTCTGGAAAGAAATGACATTGGAAGAAGCATTAGCCTTAGCTGAAAAGCATAACGTAGAAGTAACAGAAGCGATGGGAGTCGGACATGTTATCAATGAATTCTTTGAAACGTTTGTTGAAGAAACGTTGACACAACCGACATTTGTTTACGGACATCCAGTCGAAGTTTCGCCGTTAGCGAAGAAAAATCCAGAAGATCCTCGATTCACAGACCGATTCGAACTGTTTATCGTAGGACGCGAATTTGCTAATGCCTTTACAGAACTAAACGATCCAATTGATCAAAGAGAACGATTTGAAGCACAAGAAAAAGAACGTGAACTAGGGAACGATGAAGCTCACGGTGTAGACGAAGACTTCTTGGAAGCATTAGAATACGGTATGCCACCAACTGGTGGTCTAGGTATCGGGATTGACAGATTAGTGATGCTGCTAACTGACGCTCAATCCATTCGGGACGTTCTACTATTCCCAACAATGAGATAATCAAATAAAAGCTGTCTAGGGGACTCCTTAGGCAGCTTTTGCTATGTAGAAAGCAACAAACAATAACGAATGTTCAAAAGCTGTTATCAAATATTGCAGACATTAATGGAGCCGAAAGCGAACGATGAAGAAAGAAAAGTAGTGAATAATCGCTTATTGAAAAAAACTTGAAAAAATACAAAAAATTCGTTGACCAAGATAAATTTAGTTGGTATATTATTACTTGTCCAAAAGACAGAAGGAAATATTTCTTCAAAAACATAACAAAAAAGTTATTGACATGTTGCTAACGACATGATAAGATAACTGAGTCGTTAAAAAAGAATA
>NZ_KV833904.1:0-35168 GCF_001837725.1 Enterococcus sp. HMSC072F02 | reverse complement strand
TAGTTGTCTAGCTTAATTTTACAATCGGCGTTCTAAAAAACTTATATAAAAAATAGTAAGGTTTTTATTTCGAATCCATAAAATATTCTTGGATTGCTTCTCGTGTTTTTTTCACTTTTTCGCTAAGCTTTTCGTTTTTAGCCATATAGAAATAAAAAATGATATCGATCGTAGCAAATTGGGCCAAAAGTGAATTAGTTGCCGCACTTCGATTCGTGATTTCTTTTGGTCTAGATGTTTGTACGAGTACATCGGCTATCTTGCTAAGCGGGTTATTTCCAAATTGCGTCAACGCAATGATTTCGATATTCATGCTTTTCGCCAGCTCGGCTAATGCGACTACATCTGCACTTCTACCTGAGTTTGAAACAAGCCAAAGCACTTTCTTTTTCTCATTGCTGACAAGTTGCGGGAGCAAAACGTGGATATCTTTTTCAAAAATGATTGGCTTACCGACACGAGACCATTTTTGCAGAATATCTTCTACTACTAAAGAAGAGGCGCCAACCCCATATAAAAAAACAGTCTCTGCCGATTCCAAACACTCTACGACTTTTTGGATCGTTTCTTCTTCTAGAATATCTACTGTTTCTTTTATCGCTACTTGTGCATTGTTACCAAGTTTGTTTTTGATAGAGTAAAAGGATTCATTTGCTTCTATATCACTAAAACCTTCATCGATTCCAGTCTGTAGTTCTGTTGAAATCGTGATTTTGAAGTCCGTCAGACTTTGAAAACCGATTTTTTTGGAAAAACGTACAACTGTCGGCGCACTCAACCCGGAAGCTTCTGCTAATTCATTAGCTGTCATTGTAGGGACCTTCTCAATATTACCGATAATGTAGTTGGCCAACTTTTTTTCTGCTGAGGAATAATCTTCCATCATACTTTCAATACGACTAATTACGCTCATAAGTTCCTCCACCCTTTTAATGATAGTCTATGTAAGTATACCATATCAGACCCTTATTCACGGTCGTATACTGGATAAAAAAACAAAAAAACAATCCGCCCAACAGAATATCTTATTCCATCAATCCCACAGATTCTATTGAGCATCTGTGTCTTTGAGGAATACCTGTTATCTATTGTTCGGATTGTTTTCTATCTACTACTTTTTTACAGGAAATTTACCTATTAGTTTTCTCTGCTGTAATTTTTGACTTCTGCTTCCATAGCATCAATAAAGATATTCAAATCTTCTACAGCTGTTTCTTTACTTCCATAACGACGTACATTTACTGTTGCATCTTCCAATTCCTTGTCTCCAACAACTAATTGGTAAGGGATCTTTTGTGTTTGAGAGGCACGTATCTTATAGCCCATTTTTTCATTACGATCATCAACTTCTACACGCAAACCCTTCATTTGCAAGCGTTCTTTGATTTCATAAGCATAATCGCCATGTGCATCAACAGAAACAGGGATGATTGTTGCTTGTATAGGTGCCAACCATGTTGGAAAAGCGCCTTTGTATACTTCTGTTAAATAAGCGACAAAACGTTCCATTGTAGAAACGATTCCGCGGTGGATAACTACTGGACGATGCGTATTTTCCCCGTCTTCTCCAACATATGTCAAATCAAAGCGCTCTGGCAATAAGAAGTCTAATTGTATAGTTGATAATGTTTCTTCTGTACCAAGAGCTGTTTTGACTTGAACATCTAGTTTTGGTCCGTAAAAGGCTGCTTCGCCTTCTGCTTCAAAGTAATCTAATTCTAATTCATCCATAGCGGCTTTCAGCATTGCTTGGGCTTTTTCCCACATTGCGTCATCATCAAAATATTTATCTGTATTGTTTGGATCGCGATAGCTCAAGCGGAAACGATAATCTGTAATATTGAAGTCAGCATATACTGCCACCATCAATTCAAGCGTACGTTTAAATTCATCTTTGATTTGATCAGGACGAACAAATGTATGACCATCATTCAACGTCATTTCTCGTACACGTTGTAAACCTGACAAAGCACCTGATTTTTCATAGCGATGCATCATTCCTAATTCAGCGATACGAATTGGTAATTCACGATAAGAATGGATCGTGTTTTTGTAGACCATCATGTGATGAGGGCAGTTCATTGGACGAAGAACAAGCATTTCGCCATCTCCCATATCCATTGGCGGGAACATGTCTTCTTGATAATGATCCCAGTGTCCAGATGTTTTGTACAACTCAACATCTCCCATTATTGGTGTATATACATGTTGGTAACCTAGACTAACTTCTTTGTCTACGATATAACGTTCGATCGTGCGTCGGATTGTTGCCCCTTTTGGAAGCCAGAATGGCAAACCAGAACCTACTTCTGGGGAAACCATGAACAAGTCAAGTTCTTTTCCTAGTTTACGATGGTCTCTTTCTTTTGCTTCTTCACGGAGACGGATATATTCTTTCAAAGCTTTCTTGTCAAAAAAGGCTGTCCCATATACACGTTGCATCATTTGATTGTTTGAGTTTCCACGCCAATAAGCACCTGCCACTGATAATAATTTGAATACTTGTATACGGCCAGTGGATGGAACATGTGGTCCACGGCACAAATCGATGAATTCGCCTTGTTGATAAGCAGTAATCACTTCTTCTTCTGGCAATTCACTAATCAGTTCTACTTTGTACGGATCACTTGCAAAAATTTCTAATGCTTCCTGTTTTGAAAGAACACGGCGTTCGATTGGCAGATTTTCTTTGACGATTTTCATCATTTCTGCTTCAATTGCTGGCAAATCTTCTGCAGTTACTTGGTTTTGTCCATTATCTGTATCGTAGTAAAACCCTGAATCGATAGCTGGTCCAACGCCAAAGTGGATATTTGGATAGAGGCGACGCATGGCTTGGGCCATCAAATGAGCTGCTGAATGACGGACTAAGCCAAGTGCATCTTCATGGTCTGGTGTGATGATCTCAATACTTGCATCTTCCTCGATTGGACGAGTCAAATCAACGAGTTTGCCGTTCACTTTACCAGCTAAAGCTTTTTTTGCTAAGCTTTTTGAAATGCTTTCAGCAATTGCCAATGTTGTTGTTCCAGACTCAAATTCTTTGACTGCACTATCTGGAAAAGTAATTTTTATCATAATAGTTTCCTCCTTGAAATGTTTTGATTGATCAGATCATCAAGCTGAAAAACAAAAAAATCCTAGCATCTCTTGAAAAGAGATACTAGGACGAAAAGTTCGTGGTTCCACCTAATGTTCAAACGCAAATGCGTTCCTCAAGCGTTGTAACGGTCCGACCGCCCTTGCTTCAACAAGGGTTTCGAAAGTGGTCATCCTTTGGTTTTCTCCTGGAAAAGTTTCAGCCTAGCTTTTCCTCTCTTATCGAAGACTCTCAAATTCAGTTGGCTTTCTCATCAATCAATTATGTGTTTATTTAACCACTAATAAATAGAAAAATCAAGTGGGAAACTAAACTTATTTTTTCCATTCCCCATTTACACCGTATGTTCCTTTTTTCATCTCATTGATGATGACATGGATGTGTTCTTTTGGTGCCTGCGTGTTTTTATGAACAGCTTCCGTGATATCTTTCATCATATTTTCTAATTGTTCCGGACTGCGACCTTCTACTAATTCGACATGTACGAATGGCATAATGCTCTCTCCTCTTTCTGATCGTTCTTTTTTCAACTCGATTCTATCATACTATGTTTGTCTTGGGTACTGAATCAGGAAAAATGGCTGGATCTTTTTTTGCTCTCAAGGCACTCAAAATAGAGAACGTATCCACGACTTCTTGCAAAACAGCTCCGAATAATGCGGGGATTAGTCCCGTACTTGCAATTAACATCAAAAAAATACAAATAAAGATGCCAATCAGTACAGACTGTTTAGCTATTCTCATCGTATCTCTTGAAATCACTACTGCTTTTGCTACACGCAAGAGATCATCTTTCAAGATGACCGCATCTGCACTTTCACTAGCAGCTGTAGAACCATGAGCCCCCATTGCAATACCGATATCTGCAGCAGCAAGTGCTGGAGCGTCATTCACGCCGTCTCCTACCATCGCAACAGGTCTTTGATCTTTAGGGATACTTTCTAAAATGGTCAGTTTATCTTGAGGCAAGCTACGGGCATGTACAGAATCTAATTGGACTTTTTCTGCAATCGTTTGAGCAATGGCAGATCCATCCCCGGTGATCATCATCAAATTTTTCACATCAAGTTTTCTTAGCTCCTTGATTGTCTTTGCTGCTTCTGGGCGAATCTGATCCGAAAATAGGATCGTTCCTGCAAAAGATCGATCAATTGTTACATAGATTGCTGTATTGGACGTTTCTATTTCTTCAGCTGAAACAAAAGAGGCACGTCCAATCTTTACTTCATGATTATTGACTACTGCTTGGATTCCTTGACCGGTCACTTCTTTCAGTTGACTAACAGGATACAGTTGGCTGTTTTTCACGTTGTTCACTAACGAACGAGCTAAGATATGGCTAGATTCCTGTTCTGCACTAGCTGCATACAGAAGTAGCTCTTCTTTTTTTATTCCATTGACTGGCTGAATCGCCTCTACTTCCAATACCCCTTTGGTAAGCGTTCCTGTTTTATCAAAAGCAATCGTTTTTGTACGTGCGAGCTTTTCAATCGTTGTTCCAGTTTTTACAACGATCCCGTTTTTACTTGAACGGCTCATTCCTGCAACTAAAGCAATGGGCGCAGCTAGAATCAGTGGACAAGGTGATGCCACTACCAGTACCTCAGCAAATCGTAAAGGGTCTTTTGAGAACCACCAAGAAATACCACCGATCAAATAAGCAATCAACGTGAAAGGGACTGCATAACGATCAGCTAAACGGACAAACCGGGCAGGCTTTTCTTTTGATTCTTCGACTAGTTTAATAATCATTTGATACTGGCTGTCTGCGGCACGTTTTTCAGCGATCATTTGGATCGATCCGTCTCCATTTAAAGACCCTGACATAATCTGATCTCCAGGTTTCTTGGTTTCCGGGCGGGACTCACCTGTCAAAGAAGATTCATCGACCGAAGATTCTCCTTTGATCACTCGACCATCTGCAGGTACAAGTTCGCCAGGTTTGACTAGTAACTGGTCATCAATATTTATTTCATCGATCACTATATCCTGCAAATTTCCTTCTTTGAATCGATGGGCAATTCTTGGGGTGTTATCTAACAAAGACTGGAGTTCTTTACCCGCTCGTTTATTCGCGTAATCCTCTAGACTATCTCCGCCCGTAAGCATGATCAATATCATCAAACTAGCCCAGTATTCTTTGACGGCTAATGTTGCAAGGATTGCGGTAATCGCTAATACATCTACGCCATATCTTCCTGAACGTAACGTCTTGATCATTTCCAAAAACATCAAGAAGGCGAGAATCCCTCCAGTAAATGCGACAATCGCAAATGCAAGGGCCGGCTGGTGAAAAACAAATTCACTTAATAAAGCTATTCCACCAATAAGCAAAGTAAGTAAAAATTTTTTGAAATGTGTCATTGTTTTTTCTCCTCTTTTATGTGACTTAGAGAGGTTAGTAATAAATTTCCAGCTGCCTCTTTCATCTTAAGCATAGTCCTTGACTAGCACTTTTTGAAACAATAGGTCTTAATTGAAAACAACTATCACTATCAGCGTTTCCAAAATTCATCAGTTCTACAAACAAAAATATTCAGCAAGGATGACTTTTTCGATTCATCAGTTAAAAAGTACCTTTTTTCGAAAAACTATGCTATACTTTTAATTCGTTATTTACGGCGGAAGGAGCAAACATGCGATGAATGAGAAACAACTAGAACAAACGCACGTGGATGAAACGATCGAACTAATCCAGATCGAACAAAATATGCTGGATACAAAACAACAAGAATTGACTCAGGAAATGAATCATTCGACAAAAGACACAGCTAATCACAAGATTCGAGCTGGTTCCAATGAAGCTTTTTATGAATCTGCTGTTGAATATCGCCAACATGAGCAGGAATTGCTTTTGAAATACCATACTCTTGAAGCACAGCAAAAACGCCTGCAAACGTTGTCTGTCATGAAAGATAGTCCTTATTTTGCCCGTATCGACTTTAAAGAAGACCGTGAAACAGAAACATTATATCTAGGTATCGCTTCTTTAAGAGATTTGGCAGAAGAAACAATCGTTATTGACTGGCGCGCACCAATTGCCAATCTTTATTATGAAGGTGAGATTGGTCCCGCATTTTATGAAACTGAAACAGATAGAATAGATGTCGATCTGCAGTTGAAACGACAATTTAAAATCCAAGAAGGACGTATTTTATCTATGGTAGATACGTCGGAAGTAATCAATGATGACTTTTTGCTAGAGATATTGGATGAATCATCAAGCAACCATATGAAAAACATCGTCTCTACGATACAAAAAGCACAAAATGCAATCATTCGGGACACAACAAGTAAAGTAATGCTGATTGAAGGAATCGCCGGAAGTGGAAAGACATCCGCTTTGCTTCAACGTATTGCTTTTCTGTTGTATCATAATCGCAAGTGGCTAGAGGCTGAAAACGTTCTTCTATTTTCACCCAACCATTTATTTTCTGATTACATCTCGACTGTATTGCCTTCATTAGGTGAAAGCGGCGTGCCTACACAGACATTCAAAAATTATTTGGTGCAGCTGCTGCCAGAGTTTTCTTTACTAGATGAACAACAACAAGAAAGTGGTTTTTTGCTAGGGGAAAAAGATCCGATACAAGTGATGAAAAGCGGATTGACCTTAGTCGATCAGATTGATCGCTATATCCAAGGCATCACAAACTACGGTCCCTTGTTCCGTGATATGAAAATAAATGGCCGTACGATCCTATCAAAGGAATCGATTCGCCAATGGTATAAAGAAACAAATGAACAATTACCTTTACATCATAGACTCTCTCTATTACAAACGAAGCTCCTGAAAAAATTAGGCGGTCTGCAAAAAGACGAAACACGTCAGCAATGGGTCAAAGATCTAGCGGAAGAACAGCTCCAAGAACTATACGCAACAGATCCAAATCTTGAATATACAGAACAAAAGGAGCGTTCATTACGTAAAAAACTGGCCAACCAAATCGTACGTAAAAGATTCCGTCGAATCCATCGAGGGATCATGAATTATCAATTTGTCAATATAACGAAACAATATCTCCACTTTCTACAAACTGTGCCACTTTCTCTTCTAACACGACATAAAATCAGCGAGACCAGATGGCAGGAACATTTGACAACTGTTCGTACACACTTGCGTCAAAGAGAATTGCGTCAAGAGGATGCTGTACTATTCTTTTTACTGATGCGCCGAACATATCCAGTGACGGTTACACACAAAGCTCGCTATATCTTTATTGATGAAATGCAGGATTTCGCACCATCACAAGTGGCATTGCTGCAAGCCTTGTTCCCAAAAGCAAATTTGACTTTCTGTGGAGATCTAAATCAAAATGTCTTTGGAAATGAAACGATCGTTGGATCATTGGAAGACCTTTTCGTGGACCGTGAAGTCACTCGTTTCCAATTAACGACAAGCTATCGCTCCACAAAAGAAATCACTGATTTTGCTAATCATTTTATTGCAAAAGAACATCAAGTAGAAACAACAGCAAGAAAAGGAGACCTTCCTTTGCTCATCCAAGGAACAACAGATGATATCAAATTGAATTGGTTAGCAGATGCCATTCGAACGACTCAGGGAAAAGCCCGGTATTGGCGTACAGCAATCATAGCTAAAACACAAGAAGAATGCGAAGCTCTTTATGCTCAACTGCCAGACGAGTTGAAACAACAAGTCCAGCTGATTTTAAATGAGAGTGACTTTATGAAGCGTTCCATTATTTTACTTCCAGCCTTTTTAGCAAAAGGTCTGGAGTTTGACCGAGTTTTCTTGTGGGATGTAGATGCAGAACATTTTTCTTCTCAGCAAGACAAATTGATCCTTTACACCATGTGTACACGTGCGATGCATGAATTGACCCTTTTTACCTCCAATAATGAAAGTCCTTTGTTAAACAATATGGATATTTCATCTTATGAGAAAAAAGTACTGTAAGTAAAAAGACAACTGCTATCATTAATGTTAGCAGTTGTCTTTTTATTTACAATAATAATTGCAGAAAAAGTAATTCAATCATTTAAGGTCATTTATTCTATATATAAATCCAAATCTGTTTCAGGATATTTTAATTTGACAAGCGAAATAATCATTTTCAGTTCTCCCATGTTTTCTGGATATTCTGGGTCAAATACCTTGCTATGACGGCCAATCCCGCCATTGTCGATCAATCGGTAAATTCGATTCCATTCAATGAATTGGTCAATTGATTGGAAATTGCTGATTGGATAGCCGCCACAATCCAAAATCTCTGATACACGAAATGCTAGGTATGCACTATCGATCACTTTATTTTTTTTCGTGTCTATCTTCTCATTTCTTTCGATAAGAATTTTTTCAGGACGATGCTTCAAGCTCCACTCTAATAGTAGAAAGAAAGCCTCCATCCGATACTCTTCTTCAAATAACCGAAAGGCTGAATCAGAACGACGAAAAAGCAGCGGAATCAAATATTTTTGTCTATAAATCAGCATTGGTGCGCGGTCCACCATACACTCTAAATAACGGTTCAGATACCCTGTACCGACATAGTTTCCTAATCGATAGCCTTCAACGCCGAATCTTGCGTATTTTTGCGCTAATTTTGAACAATCAGTTACGTTCACAGCTAACTCTTCTACTTTGCGGTAACCGCTTAAGATACGTTCAAAAGGTTCTAAAGTGATTTTTGCTTCCATATTCTTCCCCGTCCATCTTCCACATACTTCATATCATTTCACATGATACTTATGCTCTCATCATACCACAGGTTGAATTAGAAAAGAAAATAAATCACACAAAAAAGCAAGACAATCTGTTAGTGAGATTGTCTTGCTTTTCGAAAAAGACTGAATACTTTTTGTTAAAACTGGTTGCTTAGTCTTCTAATGCCACATTATGGAACACATGCTGTACATCTTCTAGATCTTCCAGTGCATCAATCATTTTTTCAAATGTTTCTTGATCTTCTGGAGATAGTGTTACCTCGTTTTGAGGGATCATTTGGATCTCAGCGATTGAAAAATCAGTGATTCCTTTTTCTTTTAATGCTTCTTGTATACTATGGAAATCCGCTACTTCACCGTAAACGATGATTTGTCCTTCTTCTTCCATTACATCGCGAACATCGATGTCTTTTTCCATTAGGTATTCAAGGATCTCGTCAGCGTCTTCTCCTGCAAAAGCAAAGATTGCTGTATTGTCAAACATGTAAGAAACCGCTCCGGAAACACCCATGTTCCCGCCATTTTTCCCAAATGCTGCCCGTACGTCTGCTGCTGTTCGATTCACATTGTTCGTCAATGTATCAACAATCACCATTGAGCCGCTTGGTCCAAATCCTTCATAGCGCAATTCAGAGTATGTTTCATCTCCTGCACCTTTTGCTTTTTCGATTGCTCGGTCAATAATATGTTTTGGTACATTATAAGTTTTAGCGCGATCAATGACGAAACGTAGTTTTTGGTTTGCATGCGGATCAGGATCACCTGATTTTGCTGCCGCGTAGATTTCAATCCCAAATTTTGCATAAATCCGGCTATTATTAGCATCTTTAGCAGTTTTCTTTGCTACGATATTTGCCCATTTACGTCCCATATTTTCACTTCGCTTTCTGATTTGATAGTTTCATAACGCAAAAACGTCCTGTTCCATTATACTTGTGAATCACGATTCTGTGAAGCTTTTTTTCTTTCTTCCTTCATTCTTCTCATTTTTAGTCAATTATCTATACTCGGATTGGGATTCGCCCGAAATTCTGTTCCGGAATATTGCCTCCCAATTGATAGATTTGATCACTTCTAACTAACAGTTCCGCTTCTTGTGCCTCTTTTTTTCCGATTCGGGAATAAATAGAAATCTCTTTTTTTTCTTTTAAGAATCTTCTTCCAACATCGGTAAATCCAAGTAGTCGAAGATAATTTTTATTTTGTTGGACAGGAATCTCTTGCTTTTTGATATTCAGCAAGACATAACAAGATAATCGTTGGATCCGTGTCCATGTATATCTTTTTGTTTTTACCTTTGACACAAAATCCTCAAAACTATCAGCAGTTGCAGCTGCTGTTTTCATGCGCGATTCTATTCCTTCGGTCATCTGATAGATATCTGTCAGTTCCAGCAAAGTAGAAGATAACAACCGATAACGCAAATACGGCCAATAAGATCCCCAAGTCTGCAGCGAACAAGTTGAAAGATCTTCTTCTGTCTGAGGCGGCACAAGTCCAGCTATCCTTTTTCCTTCTTCTAACGCATGGCGAATGGCTGTTGCACTGGCTATCGTCTGATCTGTGATGATTTTTTCATGATAGCCTGCACTTTTACGTCGGATCGGATGTAATTCCATAGGGTGGACATACTTGGCATTTTCCTTTGCATAACTTAATCCCAAGATATGATTTGGCGAAGAAAAATCAAGCACAATATCGGGATACAGACTGCGAAAAACCTCAGTCATTTTTTGCGGATAACTATACGTTTGATCAGACAGTTCTTGAAATGCCACTTCTATCCTATCTTGATTCTCTTGGACAAAGCGTCCGAAACTGCTGTAATCAAACGAAGTCTCTTCTTCTGTTCCAAAACACAAACTGTCACAGTCCAGTGTTTGCAAGATTTTTACTGCACCTTTAGCAAAATAGTCAGCTGACTGAACCGCCCATTCGACGGGAAGCTCCACTACTAAATCCACACCATTTTGTAAAGCTTCATTCGCGCGATGCCATTTATCGATGATAGCCGGTTCGCCTCGTTGCAAAAAATTCCCGCTCATTACAGCAATGACGACCTCTGCTCCTGTTGTTTTTCGTGCCATTTCCACATGATAGCGATGTCCATTGTGAAAAGGATTGTACTCTACGATAATCCCGCAGCTTTTCATGCGCATCCTCCTTCATAGTTATCGATAAAAAAGAAATAGAGACAAGTAAAAAAAGGCAAAAATCGGAAAAAATACCCGAACTATATAAACTATTCTCGCAAACACAATACTTCTGCGACGAAAAGCTGCACTACAAGAGCAATGCCTATATCGTTCGGATATATAATTTATGTTGAAGATTTATTCTTTTCTTGTTAACTCGAGCAGGCAAAACCGCTAGTCTTTGTATGCTACAAAGAACCAGCGCTTTGATTTCTCTGATGCTGCTTCGTCTGTAAAATCAGAAAATGCTTCGACTTTCGAAAAGCCGCTGTTTTCCAGCATTCTTAAATAACTTTCCAATGGATAGGTACGCTCTTGATGTAGTTCATCTTCACGAATAAATCGACCAGACCCTTCTTGTTCTTCAACGAAAAAGGTAAGAAAATGTTCGATGCTGTGTTTCTCGCTTCCTGGATAACTATCCCACAAAAAAGCAAAATTATCCCCTTGATAATGATAGCTATATTCTGGAAAAACCTCATCTACTTGATAGGTGGAGTGTACGTCAAATAAAAATCGGCCATTTTCTTCTAACGCTTGATAGACTTCATCAAACACTTGCTGTACCTCTTGTCTATTTTTCATATAGCACAGCGAATCAGAAAAACAGGTAATTGCCTGATATTGTCCGATTTCTGATAAATCGAGCATATTGCCTTCCACAAATTGGATCGATGCGTCTTCTTCATATGCTCGCTGGCTGGCAATCATCAACATCTCTTCTGAAAGGTCTAACCCTGTCACTTTATATCCATCTTTTGCAAAGGCAACCGCTAATGCTCCAGTACCGCATGCCAGTTCCAAAATATTTTTTGTGTCTTCTTGTAAATGACGTTTCGAAAAAGCTAGCCATTGCTGATAAAGTGTTTCGTCCATCACTTCATCGTAAATGAAAGCAAATGTTTCATAAGCCATATGTTAATCCAACCATTCACTAAGATCGACTAGCGGAGCATCTGACCATAGTTTTTCCAGATTATAGAAACTTCGTTCTGGCGCATGGAAAACATGTACGATCAAATCTCCAAGATCGATCAATACCCATTTTCCGCCTTCTTTTCCTTCAATACGTTTTACTTCATATTTGTTTTCTTCTTCTTTATCAATGATTTCTTCTGTAATTGCGTTGATTTGACGTTCGCTATTTGCTGAACAGATCATGAAATAATCTGCCAACAAGGAAACATTTCGAACGTCTAAAGCGATAATGTCTTCTGCCCGTTTTGAATCTGCTGCTTCAACCGCAATTTTTAATTGTTCTTTACTATCTATGATGATTTCCTCCTAATATGAGCAGCTTATTTTTTTGCTACCCAGTAATTATATGTTTCGATTGTTTTTGGATAAATCTGTTGTTCTTGCGCAAGCAAATGGGCCAATGTATGTTTTGTTTCAAATGCTACAGCTTCGTCTAGATCAGCCCATGCAATGGCTCGTGCATCTTGTACCCCAGGAAAATCTCGACCTGGTTCAATATAGTCTGCTACATAAATGATTTTGTCAAGGAGACTCATCTTAGCAGCCCCAGTCGTATGCACCCGGATTGCATGAAGAATCTCTGCATCGGTGATTCCTAATTCCCGCTCTACAAACGAAGCGCCAACAAGACCATGCCAGATTGCATTATTATAATTCAATAACTCTGGATCAAACCCGTCTCTTACGATTACCATTTTGAACTCCTCATCTGGTCGTTCTTTTGCATAATCATGTGTCAATGCAGCAATACTAGCTTTTTCAGGAGAAGCACCGTATTTTTTGGCAAGAGCCACGGCTGTTTCTTCTACTCCAAGCACATGCTTGAAGCGTTGTTCGCTCATTCTCATCTGTATTTTTTGCATCAGGTTTTCTCTAGAATAAGCAGTATATTCATTACTATAGTCCATATTCATACAACCCTTCATTTTGAATATAATCAATTACTTTATCTGGAACAAGGTAGCGGATAGAACAGCCTTCTTTGATCTTTTGACGTATTTTCGTGGAACTGATGTCGATCTCAGGTACATCTACCCAAATTACAGGATATGAAGTATCCGTTGTGTATCCTGGTCGACGTATACCCACAAAGTTGACCATAGAAGTCAGCTCATCGATTTTATACCATTTTGGCAAATATTCTACCATATCCCCACCGATAATAAAGTAATAATCTGTATCCGGATTGTTTTGCGTCAATTCCTTCATAGTATCATAGGTGTAACTTTTCCCACCACGAGCTAATTCAATCGTTTCAATCTGCAAAAAAGGATTGTCTTCCACAGCTAATTCCAACATGTTGAGTCGATGTTTTGCATCAATCGTCTGTTTCTCATCAACATGAGGTGGCTGATAAGAAGGCATCAAAAATACGCGGTCAAGACCTAAATTCCGGCCAGCTTGTTCAGCCATCACTAAATGTGCAAGGTGAACGGGATTAAATGTTCCGCCCAAGATCCCTACTTGCTTTTTCTTCTCTAGGAATTGAGGCATTTCTTCAGGAAATAATTGTGAACGAACAAATGTCTTAGCTTGCGTATTCATCATGGTCACTCCTTATATTGCTTTTACTTCTTTTGATAGCCTTTGATACTTTTCTTTTGTGGAAGGTTTGTATAATACGATAACACGTCCAATGATTTGGACGATTTCGCAATCTATTTCTTTTTCTAATACTTGAGCTGCTTCTTCTGCAATCTCATCTGTATTTTGAAGTAACGATACTTTGATCAGTTCTCTTTTTTCTAAAGCTTCTTCAATTTGAACGATCATTGCTGAATTGATCCCACCTTTTCCGATTTGAAAAATCGGCTGAAGATGATGCGCTTGGCTACGTAAAAAACGCTTTTGTTTTCCTCTTAAACTCATAATTTTCCTTCTTCCTTAAATCAATGCTTTTCGCTTCAAGACATCTACACCCTTTGGCGCCCAGCCAGCAATTACTGCTGGTTCTGTTACGGTGATCCAGCCTAGACCGGCAAAAACGATGTCTGTTTTTTCTTTCACGGAAAATTCAAAACGAACAAGCTCGGGAAATTCCTCGACTTCATTAGGACGAGGCGGCTGCAATAACCCACCTACGTGTTTTTGATAAAATTCGTCTGCTTTTTCCAGTTTTGTTCGATGAATATTAACATCATTCGACACATAAGCAATAAATGAAGCACGATTGCCGCTGATAAAATCAAATCTTGCAAGCCCGCCCAAGAAAAGTGTTTGCCCTTCATTCAGCTGATAAACTTTAGGTTTGATTTCTTTTAACGGTGCAATGATCCGCAAATCTTTTTTACCTAAGTAGTGCGCCATTTGATGGCGATGGATAATTCCCGGTGTATCAATCAAAAAATGCCCGTCATCTAAAGGAATCTCGATTTTATCCAAGGTCGTTCCTGGAAACTGCGAAGTTGTGATTACATCTTGTACTCCCGCTGTATTTTTGATGATTTGATTGATAAGCGTCGATTTTCCGACATTTGTTACCCCGACGATATAGACATCCCGTCCATCGCGGTATTCTTCGATTTTTTCTAATAGTTCCGTCATCTCATGAGATTTCTTAGCACTAGTTAATAATACATCTACTGGACGAATTCCTGCTTCGTAAGCACGTTCCTTCATCCATTGTGTTAATTTAGTTTTTTTCAATGATTTAGGTAATATATCCACTTTGTTCCCAACTAAAAGTACTGGATTGTCACCGACAAAACGGTGTAGTCCTGGGATTAGTGAACCATTGAAGTCAAAAATATCCACCACATTGACGATCAATGCATCTTTTTGCCCTAATTCATTCAGTAAGCGCAAAAAGTCGTCATCCGTCAATGAGACATCTTGGATCTCATTATAATGGCGTAATCTGAAACAACGCTGACAATAGACTTCCCCGGAAGCTAAACCTTTTTCCAAAGCCGTTTGCGGCGTGTATCCTAATTCACCGGGTTTGTTTGTTTGTATAACGGCACCACAGCCGATACATTGTAATTCTTCTGTCATTCGATTCCACCTCGCCAGCCCATATCAGGGTGTTTTGCTAATAGATAGGCCATAATTCTTTTTTCCAAAAAACGATTAAATTGTGTCTTCCAACTATCTGTTGCGATAATGGGTTTTACAAGGATGCTACGTATCCCTGCACGATTGGCTCCACGTATATCAGTCATAATCTGATCGCCTACCATTACTATCTCATCATCTGCTAAATCCAATTGTTTCTTTGCTATGTTGATCCCTCTTGCTAAAGGTTTCATTGCTCGTGCAACATACAAAAGATCAAATTTTTCAATCGCTCGCGCGACACGTTTTGAATTATTGTTTGAAACAACAACAACAGGGATTCCTGCATTTTTCATTTCTAAAATCCAAGTAAGCAACTCTTCTGTTCCATCTGGATTATTCCATGCAATCAACGTATTGTCTAAATCGGTCAATACTGCTTTGATGCCTAGATTCTTTAATTGGGCAGGTGTAATCTGATAGATGGCTTCTACCATCCATGTTGGTTTGTAATTTGAAAACATGCTGTCTCCTCATCTGCAAAAAATGAAGGAGCACATAAAGTACTCCTCAACCCCGTATTATACTGCATATCAGCAAAAAAAACTACCTCTATACTCGTTCGTCTTTCAGAAAAAGCATTTCTTTACAAAATGACCAAAAATAAAGATTGATCACAGAAAAATTTAGAAACAAAAAACAACTAAGCGAGCAAGAACCATTCTTTACTCTTTGCTTAGTTGTTAAACACCTAATATTGGCGGAACCTCTTGTACCGTTTTTCCAGTAATTCATGCTGGTCGAATCGAACAAGTTCCGTCAATCTTTCAATCAACGCTTTTTTCATAATGTGTGCGACTTTATATCGTGGCAACTGCTCGCCGTTGAACGTTTCAGGAATAACTCGATCAACGATTCCTAACTCGCGTAGTTCTGGCGCAGTAATTTTCATCAACTCAGCTGCTTCTGCGGCGCGACTACCGTCTTTCCACAAAATCGACGCAAATCCTTCTGGAGAAAGCACAGCATAAATCGTTTCTTCCAGCATCCAGACTTCATCCGCTAAACCTAGAGCAAGGGCACCGCCACTTCCACCTTCACCAATGATGATGGCGATGATCGGTACCTTTAAATCAGACATTTCGAGCAGATTTCTGGCAATAGCTTCTCCTTCGCCGCGCTCTTCTGCTCCTACACCGCAATATGCACCTGCTGTATTGATCAATGTAATCACCGGTCTATTGAACTTTTCCGCTTGTTTCATCAGTCGTAAAGCTTTTCGATAGCCTTCAGGATGGGGAGAACCAAAATTTCTGCGGATATTTTCCTGCAGATCCCGTCCTTTTTGAATACCGATCACTGTTACCGGTTTGCCATCTAATCGAGCGATTCCACCAACAATCGCTTCGTCATCTGCAAATAAACGATCACCATGGCATTCCTCGAAAGAATCGAAGATCTCTTCAAAAAAATCCAAGCTTGTCCATCGTTCTTTAGCTCTTGCTAACTGAACGACATCATGTGCTGTCTTATCCACGATCTATCCATCCTTTCTGTGTATGCAATTCAAGAAGCGTATGGATTTTCTGCTTTAATTCCATGCGGGGAACAATCTGATCGACAAAACCATGAGACAATAAGAATTCAGCCTTTTGGAAATCTTCTGGAAGTTCCTGCTTGATCGTCTGTTCGATGACACGTCTTCCAGCAAAACCAATCAAGCTTTGGGGTTCTGCTAAAATGATATCACCTTCCATTGCAAAACTGGCAGTTACTCCTCCGGTCGTCGGGTCTGTCAAAACAGTTAGATAAAAAAGACCTTCATTACTATGCCGTTTGACAGCAGCAGAGATTTTTGCCATCTGCATCAGAGAAAAGATTCCTTCTTGCATCCGTGCACCACCTGAAGCTGTGAACAAGACGACTGGAAGTCTTTCCTTTGTTGCTCGTTCGAATAATCTGGTGATCTTTTCTCCGACAATCGTTCCCATACTTCCCATGATAAAATTAGGATCCATCACTCCAATAATGAAGGGAATCCCCTGAATGGTCGCTTTACCAGTGAGGACTGCTTCATGAAGTCCTGTTTTATCTTGCATCTTTTTAATTTTTTCCGTATATTCGGGAAATGCTAGCGGATCTTTGGTTACAAGATCCGTATCCCATTCTTCAAAACTTTTTTCATCAATAATCAAAGCTAGACGCTGCCATGCACCGATTCGAAAAGCGTATCCGCAATGAGGGCATACTTTTTCTTCACCGATGTCTTTCGTATAAAGGATATGTTTGCAATTTGGACACTTTGCCCACATGTTATCAGGAACAGATGGCGAGTTAGCAGGTTTGCTCTCTCTATTAGGATTGATCCGAATATATTTCTTTTTCTTAAACAGAGCCATCTATGCGCCTCCTATCTCCGTTTCTGGTGTCCAATTCGGTAAAAATTCTTCTTGTAAAAATGCTGTGCTGTAATCACCTGCTATGACTGCAGGATGACTAATCAAATCCATCTGAAATTCTGCGTTCGTGATGATTCCTTCTGTGATAAATTCACTTAAGGCTCGCTGCATCTTCATTAATGCTTCAAAACGCGTATTTCCATGGACGATTATTTTTGCAATCATTGAATCATAATATGGCGGGATCGTATATCCCGGGTAAACTGCACTGTCTACTCGCAGACCCATCCCACCTGCTGGAAGCAGTAAGTTTTGGATCTTCCCTGGAGAAGGAGCAAAATGGAAAGCAGGATTTTCTGCATTAATCCGGCATTCGATTGCGTGTCCTTGGAATACTACTTCTTCTTGACACACATTCAAAGGCTCGCCGGCTGCTATCTCCACCTGTTTTTTTACTAAATCGATTCCTGTGACCATTTCTGTTACTGGATGTTCCACTTGGATTCGAGTATTCATTTCCATGAAATAAAAATCGCCTTCTTCATCCATCAGAAACTCGATCGTTCCGGCATTTTCATAATTGACTGCTTTAGCTGCTCGAACAGCAGCGTCTCCTAGTGCTTCTCTTTTTGTTTGTGAGATCACTACAGAAGGAGATTCTTCCAGTACTTTTTGATTATTACGTTGCAAAGAACAATCTCGTTCTCCTAAATGAATGACATTGCCAAAATGATCACCTAAAATCTGAACTTCTATATGGCGAGCAGGATAAATGATTTTTTCCAAATACATATCATCATTTCCAAATGCCGCTGCTGCTTCTTGCTGAGCTGAAGAAAAATGCTGTGGGAGCTCTTCTTTTGATTGAACTTTCCGAATGCCTTTCCCGCCACCACCTGCAGCTGCTTTCAGCATCACTGGATAACCAATTCTGTCTGCTATTTCCAATGCTTCTTCTACTGTAGATAATACACCAGTACTTCCTGGAATGACTGGGACATTTGCTTCTTGCATCAATTGACGCGCATTGATCTTATTTCCCATTGCATCGATCGTTGCACTTTTAGGACCAATAAATGTGATATTGCACTCTTCACACATGGAGGCAAATCGGCTATTTTCAGATAAAAAACCAAATCCTGGATGAATTGCTTCGGCTTTTGTCACGATTGCAGCGCTCAGTACTTCCTGAACATTCAGATATGAATCAACGGCTTTTGCCGGGCCAATGCAGATTGCTTCATCTGCTAACTGTGTATGAAGTGCTTCGGCATCTGCTTCTGAATATATCGCTACGGTTTGGATCCCTAGTTCGCGGCATGCACGAATGATACGTACAGCGATTTCACCGCGGTTAGCTATCAATACTTTAGAAAACATATTTCACCTATCCAATCATAAAGGTTAATTCCGCTTCGGCTACTTTTTTACCGTCTACTTTAGCGATTCCTTTGCCTATTCCGGCTGAAGCTTTCACTTTCAATATCTCAACTTCAAGGTATAAGGTATCTCCCGGTGTAACTTTCTTACGGAATTTTGCTTTGTCCAATCCGCCGAAATAAGCCGTCTTTCCCTTGAATTGTTCAAGAGAAAGTAATGCAACTGCTCCTGCTTGAGCCATTGCTTCAACAATCAATACTCCTGGCATAACAGGTTCTTCTGGAAAATGTCCTTGAAAAAAGGGCTCATTGATCGTTACATTTTTCTTAGCAACGATCCGTTCTCCTTCAACCATTTCTTCCACTCGATCAATCAAAAGCATTGGATAACGATGTGGAATGATTTCTTTTATTTCTTGTATGTTCATTGATTTCCCTCTTTCCTGCTTTGCTTATTTTTGCTGGATCCTAAAGAGTGGCTGTCCATATTCAACAACTGACTCGTTTTCTACAAGGATTTCTGTGATTACTCCGTCGGCCTCACTAGTTATCTCATTCATTAGTTTCATCGCTTCAATAATGCAGATAACTTCTCCTTTGGCAACTTGATCACCTACTTTTTTGAAAGCTGGTTTGTCGGGCGCCGGTTGCAGATAAACGATTCCCACGATTGGCGAAACAACCTCGATTCCATCAAATACTGCCGATTCTTTTTCTTTCATTGTTTCTGGAGCAGTTGTTGCTTGTTCAGGTATGACATTGACTGGCTCCGAAACTGGCAACGTTTCGTTTGTTTGAACCATATTCATGCCTCGACTTGTTTTATTTTTATTCATATACAATTCAAATTGACCTTCACGCAAATCGAATTCCGTTAGCGAGGATTGATCAAATTGACTGACTAATTCTCTGATTTCATTGATATCCAAAATTATTCCTCCCAGCGTTTCATGCACAGAACCGCATTATGTCCGCCAAACCCTAATGAATTACTCATTGCATAAGTAAAACTTGCAGGTTTGCTTTCGTTTTTGACAACTGTCAAGTCAATCTCAGGATCTTGTTTTTCTACATTGATCGTAGGTGGGATAAATTGATGTTCTAATGCCAGCAAAGTTGCCAAGGCTTCGATCCCGCCGGCTGCTCCCAATAAATGTCCAGTCATCGATTTCGTGCTGCTGACGTAAGTATCTCTGAAATTTTCACCTAATGCGATTTGGATTGCTTTTGCTTCTGCCTGGTCATTGGCTGGTGTACTTGTTCCGTGAGCATTGATATATCCGACTTGTTCCGGCTGTACACCAGCTTCTTCCATCGCAAGCTTCATTGCTTTAGATGCACCAGAACCATCTGGAGTAGGAGCTGTCATATGGTAAGCGTCACAGTTTGCACCGTATCCAACGATTTCTCCATAGATTTTGGCACCGCGAGCTTGTGCATGTTCTAAAGATTCAAGAACTAGAACACCTGCTCCTTCACCCATCACAAAACCATTCCGATTTTCGTCAAACGGAATCGAACCACGATTAGGATCAGTTGATTCTGAGAGTGCTGTTAAAGCTGCAAATCCAGCAATCCCCATCTCACAAATCGTTGCTTCTGTTCCTCCAGCAAGAATGACATCTGAATAGCCATGTTTGATGTTACGGAATGCTTCCCCAATTGAATTCGTTCCGCTAGCACAAGCTGTTACGATAGCTGTACAAATACCTTTTGCACCTACGCGCAAAGCAATATTTCCAGCTGCCATGTTGGCAATCGCCATTGGCACGAACATTGGAGAAACTCGTTTTGCACCTTTTTCATGTAGACGAATAACTTGGTTTTCGATTGTTGGAAGACCACCGATCCCAGATCCGATGATGACGCCAAACCGGTCTTGATTCATTTTTTCTTTATCTAAACCGCTCATCTCCATTGCTTCTAAAGCAGCGTAGATTCCATAGATTGAAAACATATCCATTCGTTTGCTATCTTTTTTAATAAAATATTTATCGTAAGGAAAATCTTTGACCTCGCCCGCTAAGGTAATCCCTGTTTCTGAAGCATCAAATTTAGTGATCGGTGCGATGCCATTCGTACCCTCTTTTAAGCTATTCAAAAAGCTGTCTGCGTCATTTCCAATAGGTGAAGTGACTCCATAGCCAGTAATTACCACTCGATTCATTTATTTGCTCTCCTTTTCTTATCCGTGCATGACCAATCCGCCATCGACATTGATGACTTGTCCGGTGATATATGGATTTTGTGCTAAGAAAACTGCTGTTTGTGCAACATCTTCTACTTGTCCGAAACGCTGCATCGGAATTTGCTTTTCCGCTTGTTCCTTGACTTTTTCTGCTAAAACTTCCGTCATATCAGTTGTGATGAATCCTGGCGCAATGGCATTACATGTAATGCCTCTAGTTGCAGCTTCTCGTGCCACAGATTTTGTTAATCCTACTACGCCAGCTTTACTAGCTGCATAATTTGCTTGACCAATATTTCCAATCAACCCAGATACACTAGAGAGATTAATGATGGCCCCTTCTCGCTGCTTCATCATTTTTTTCAATACGTGCTGCGTCATATTGAAGGTTCCAATCAAATTGATATCAAGACATTTTTTGAAATCTTCTGCATCCATCCGCATCACAAGTTTGTCATTTGTGATTCCGGCATTGTTTACTAACACATGGATCGATCCAAGCTTTTCTTCTGATTCTTTGATCATTTGTCCCGCTTTCTCATAATCAGAGATGTCACCGGAAACTCCTACGCATTTTACACCGAATGCTTCGATTTCTTCTATCTTTTCTTTTGGAATCTCTCCGCGACCATTCAAAATGATATTTGCTCCAGCTTTTGCAAAAGCTAAGGCCATCGCTTTGCCGATTCCTCTTGTACTACCTGTGATAAATACATTTTTTCCTTTTACATCCATAACGTTCCTCCTTATAGTATTGCTATTGTTTCATCAAATGTCTGCTTATTCTCAACACGCAGAACTGATATTGTTTTATCGATTTTTTTCATAAATCCGCTTAATACTTTTCCGGGGCCGACTTCGATGACTTGCTCGATGCCGATTGTTTTTAACTTATGGATACTCTCATAGAAACGAACAGGTTGCATGACTTGCTGTTCAAGTAGTCCCGCGATCGTTTCTTTCTTCATTATTTCCGTTGTTGTGTTGCTTATGATAGGAAAAGAAGGTTCAGAGAATTGAATCTGACTTAGGTCCTTCGCCAGTTTTTTTGCTGCCGGTTCTAAAATAGCTGTATGAAAAGGCCCGCTGACATTTAGAGGGATCATTCTTTTGAACCCTTTTTCTTTTAATAGTAAAACAGCTTCGTCTACTGCTTTTTCTTCGCCACCAATCACGATCTGCTGAGGTGTATTATAATTTGCAGGAGATACGATGCCGTACTTACTAGCTTCATGACAGCTTTCCTCGATCGTTTCAATCGGCGCATTCATCACTGCAACCATTTTCCCGCTTCCAGCTGGGGCCGCTTCTGTCATATAAGCGCCTCTTTTTGCTACTAACGCAACTGCTTCAGTGAAGGATAACGCATTACTAGCTACTAATGCCGAATATTCTCCTAAACTCAGTCCTAAAGCTGCATCTGGGATGATTCCGTGCTCCTTCAATAAGCGATAATATGCGATGCTGACTGTTAGAATAGCTGGCTGTGTATATTGCGTCTGATCCAAATGTTCATTTTCTGTAAAGCAAAGTTCAGCCATATCGTAGCCAAGAATTTCACTTGCTTCATCAAATGTCTGCTTTACAATGACTTCTTCATACAAATCTTTTCCCATACCTTGATATTGTGCACCTTGGCCACTAAATAAGAATGCTGTTTTCATGTTTTTCTCCAATATATCCAGAATATATGTTTGATTCTTTTTATTCAAAAAGGCCGAGACATTCCTATTTCAGGAAATGTCCCAGCCCCCAACCTAATTTTAATGATTATGCAGTTTGTTTTTCTACGTAAGTCACTAAATCTTGAACCGTTTTGATTCCGTCTTCTGTTTCGATTTTCACGTCAAATTCATCTTCGATTTCATTGATGATTTGGAATAAATCCAAGCTGTCAGCTTCTAAGTCTTCTTGGATGTCAGTAGTCAATTTGATTTCTTCAGTTTCTTTTCCTAATTCTTCTGCGATGATTTCTTGAATTTTTTCGAATACCATAATAATATATTCCTCCGATATTGTTTGCTTTTTATTTTTATAATTTAACAGTCTACAACTCCATGAGAATACTTCCCCATGTTAAACCTCCGCCATAGCCTGTAAATATTACTTTCTGCTGTTTTCCCAAGGTGATCTTTCCACTAGAAACTGCTTCATCCAATAAGATAGGGATGCTTGCAGCAGATGTATTCCCATATTTATCCATATTGGTCAGGAACTTTTCTTGCGGCATCTTTACTTTTCGGGCAATTTTCTCAATAATTCTGAGGTTTGCCTGATGCAAAAGCAGATAATCAACTGGTTTGTCTTTCATGACTTCTTGGATATTGTTTGCAACGTCTCGTACGGCAAAATCAAAAATATCTCTGCCAGTCATTTGCAAATAATACGAACCTTCTGAATCTTCTGAATAGAACGGATTTTTATTTTGCTGGTAGCCAGCGGTCAATGAGCTACTTCTGGTTCCGTCAGCTGCTAATTTTTCTTTCAGCAATTTTTTCTGTGGATTCGCTTCTAAGAGAATCCCACCTGCTCCATCGCCAAACAACACAGCAGTCGTACGATCAGACCAATCGATTAGCTTAGATAGTGTTTCACCACCAATCACCAGTCCCTTAGTTGAGCCGCAGCGGATCATTTTTTCAGCCATACTTAACGCATAAACAAATCCTGAGCACGCAGCACTGATATCAAAAGCGATAGCATGAGTTGCTCCCAATTTCCCTTGTACTTGTGCTGCTACAGATGGTGTCGTGTAATCGGGCGACATTGTTGCTACTAAAATAAAATCCAAATCTTTAGGGTTTAGATTTTTCTGTTTTATCAATTTTTCCGCCACTAAAATGCATAAATCAGAAGTCTCCTGATTTGTTACACATCTTCGTTCACGAATACCCGTCCTTGACGAAATCCATTCATCAGAGGTATCCATCATCTTGGAAAGATCATTATTAGTAATAATCTTTTCAGGAAGGACGCTGGCTGTTGCAGTAATCATTCCAAATTGTTCCATTAAATATCCTCACTTATAGTCTTGCAAGAAGTCGTGCAAGTTTTTCAGTGCATCCAGCAAGGCATGCTGTTCCTCCGTAGCCATTCCGTCTAAGATGTTCTTGACCATTTCACGATGAAAATGCTGATGGACCCGAAATAGTAACTTTCCTTTTTTCGTTAGTCCCAACTTTACAACGCGGCGGTCATCTTCACTGCGGATACGTTCGACATAGCCTTTTTTTACTAACTTGTTAATAGCAGTGGTCAAGGTCCCAACAGTAATTGATAGTTCTTTGGCTACTTCTGAAGTTGTTTTTTTCTTGTACATCCCGATTGCCTCGATCGTGTGCATCTCTGTGATTGACAGATCTTTGAATTGAGATTTTTTCAGCTCAGACTCTTCGATTGTCAAAATATCATTGAAGACACTAACAAGATAATCATTTACTGTTTTTAAATCTGGTTCCATGTTCCACCGTCCACTAATTAGTTTGATTATCAAATCTTTTGATGTTCAAACTATATCTTAACTTTTTTCAAAATGCAACCTTAAAAGATCATTTTTTTACTATATGAGCTTTTTTTAAGATTTTACTCATTTAAAACAACTGATAAATCAGCATTTATAATTTCTTTTATTAGAAAAATCATCTATCTCACATATTTTGATTATCAAAGTATTTTCTGTGAACAGAACTATATAATTCCCTAAAACTTGTCCATTATTTCAAAATTTGTTATAGTCTTTTTATTCAAAGCGTAAAAGGAGATCCTATGTTAAAAGAAAAAATGAAAACTCTCCCCATGCTGCCGGGTGTCTATCTTATGAAAGACCGAGATGGTAAGGTCATCTATGTTGGTAAAGCAAAACGGCTCAAAAATAGAGTAAGCAGCTATTTTCATCAGAATAAACAGCATTCGAAAAAAGTATTACGCATGATTCATCATATAACAGATTTTGATTTCGTCGTAGTAGACACGGAATTAGATGCTTTATTGCTCGAGTGTCAATTGATCCAACATTACCGACCTTTTTATAACCGACAAATGAATTATTTCAGTAATTATAATTATGTACATATTACCAATAAGGGATTTGTATTAACAGATACTCCTACGGCTCGAACATACGGGCCTTTTCGTCTCTATAAAAAAATGCCGTCTATTTTGCGTATAATGGAAGAAACTTATCAAATGCCTTGGTTGTCTGAAATTAGTTTGTTAGCTTTGCGTGTCCAGCTTCCTGACCTACAGGAAATGACTTTTGAACAGAAAAAAAAGGAACTCCAAGGGCTGTTTCAAGGCCGAAACAAAAAGCTACTGACTTACTTGAAAAAAAGACAACAACATTTCATCTATCAGTTGAATTTCGAAAAAGCCGGTATGCTTCAAAAAGATATCGAATTAGTTACTTATTTTATTAGACGGATCCAGGAACAAAAGCAGTTTTTAAGAACACCATCGCTCACCTTCAGCATGCCATTAGCAGCAGATGAGAGTCAGAAAAAGCACTACCTCGTTTGTTATGGTCAACTTGTAGAAAAAATGATTGCCTCTGGTGACGTTTCTCCTGACTTCTATTATGAAAAGAAAGAAGCTCATTTATCTTTGAAACGTCAATTATCAAAAGAAGAAATCGATCCTGTACAAATCTTGATCAGTTACCGCAAAAAATTAGAAAAAGAACAGTCTGAAATTGAACTGTTAAACAAAAAAGAAGCTGAAAAGCAACTAAATTAGTTGCTTCTCGGCTTCTTTTAGGCATCTTCAACTTCAAATGTCAATTATCCTAAAATTTATTGGATTAAGTCATAGATTTCCATCGCTACGATATCGATATTATCAAATTCGTATTGCTGATGAGTATCTGTTTCAGTTAATTCAAATGTATCGGTCGCTTTATCATAAGTTACTGTACACTTCTCTACGCCTTCTTTTTCAAAACGGCGAACTTGCAGTTCATTATCTGCTGACTCGACCATAGCCTCCAGTCGTTTTATGATTGCGACTAATTGTGAATGTGTCATCGGAGGTCCTCCTTTTCTTATTTCTGTTATATTGTATCAAAAGCATAGCCTACTTGCATTGATTTTCTCTAAAAAAACTCGTTTTTTATGATTTTTTTTCTGGTATTTTTCCTTCAGGCCACCAAAGTTTGATCAAAGCTTGGGTTCCGTCATTCTCAAAACCTTTATCTGCCAACTCTTCATATAGTTTCAATGCTTGGGTAGTTGCTGGCAATACAAGGTCCATTTTTTCTGCTTCTTCTAATGCAATCTTTAAATCTTTGATAAAATGTTTGACAAAAAAACCAGGTGTGTAATCTTCTTTTAAAATACGAGGAGAATAATTGCTTAAAGACCAGTTAGCTGCACTTCCACCTGAAAGCGTCTCAATCACTTTCTTTAAATCAAGTCCGTTTTTTTGTGCATAGACAAGCATTTCCGTCATTCCTGTCATCGTACCTGCAATCATGATCTGATTAGCCATTTTTGTATGCTGACCTTTCCCAGCAGAACCATGCAATGTAAATGTCGTACCAAATTCTTTGAATAAAGGCAGTACTTGATCATAAACGGCTTCTTCTCCACCGACCATGATCGTCAGTGTACCATTCTTTGCTCCTAAGTCACCACCGGATACCGGTGCATCTAACGCATCTGCGCCTTTTTCTTTTGCTGTTTTTGCAATTTTTTCTGCCAGGCTTGGTGTACTTGTAGTCAAGTCAACTAAAATATGTCCTGAGATATCTGCAGAAAAAATCCCCGACTGTCCATAGTAGATTTCTTCTACATCTTTGGGGTAACCTACCATTGTAAAGAGAATATTACTTTGTTCTGCTACCGCTTTTGGTGTATCTGCCCAGATAGCTCCTTCTGTTACTAAAGGATCAGCTTTTGCTTTTGTCCGATTATAGACAGCTACTTCGTGTCCTGCTTCTAGTAGATGGCGTGCGACAGCACTTCCCATGACGCCTGTTCCGATAAAACCAAGTTTCATTTTTTCGACCTCCTAAAAATCAAAAATCCTTGCTTCTATGCTAGTATACGCTAGAAACAAGGATTTTTTCATAAAAAATGTTTGAATTTTATCTTTTAAATGAATTTAATTTTATTTTGATTCGTTCAATCGAGTCTTCTTCTTCTTTTCTTCGCATCTCTTCTTCATGATAAACAACCATGTCTTGATAAAATTCGATCATAGCTTCGCCGAAATGTGTAGATGAAATATCATAAAGTTTAGCTTCTAAAACTTTTGGATCTTTAGGAACTTCACTGGAAATATAATCAATAAGTGCTGGTGCAAAGTCTTCGTCGGTTTCAAAAGTTTTCCCTAATGAAGGATGATCGAACAATCGGTTCAAATAAGCATTTCCTTCCACGACACAAGGTGTTCCGGCTGCCATCGCTTCTGTATAAGTAAGCCCTTGTGTTTCTGAAGTAGAAGCACTGACAAAATAATCTGCCGCTTTATAATAAAGTGCTACATCATTGTTGTCCACTTCTCCTGTGAACTGCACAAATTCTTCTAACTGCAGTTCTGAGATCAATTCCTCTAACTCTTCTACATAAGGTCCTTTTCCTACGATAACTAATCTGGCGTTAGGATAAGCGGAGATGACCTGAGGAAACCCATTAATCAAGGCTTGGATATTTTTCTCATAAGAAATCCTGCTTAAAGAAAGAATCATCAAATGGTTTTCCTGAAGACCTAGTGACTCCCTTAATTTGCTGATATCCTGCTGAGTGATATCAGAACGTTTGAATTTTTCAATGTCGATACCAGTAGGAATCACGCGAAGCGGTGCTATTACACCATAGCTGCGTAATGTATCAATAACACGTTCACTTGGACAAACTACACCTGTCGTATGATTTGCAAATAATCTAGACAAGTATTTTACATGGGATTGCCTGATCACTTTTCCTTTACCGATATAATGAAGGTAGTCTTCATACATCGTATGGTAAGTATGGATCAGAGGTATTTTCAACTTCTTAGCTACCATCTTCCCAAGTATCCCTGCTCCGAATTCTGTATGGGTATGAATAAGATCTAGTTCTAGTTCTTTGGCAACCAAATAAGCATACCACATGCCTCTAACAACAACTCTTCGATCCTTGAAAGAAATAAATGGTACACTTGGCATTCGAATCACATCTTTTTCCAACTTATCCGCATTAGGATCGGTCGTTGTAAAAATATAGACTTCATGCCCATGTCTTTCTAATTCTTGTTTTAATGTTTTGATCGATGTAGCAACTCCGCTGACTTGCGGAAAGTAGGTATCGGTAAAAAAGCCGATTTTCATGTTTTTCGCCTCCAAACTAGTCCTTGATCTGATTTACTTTTTTTAATTTGCTAGAGACTTTTTCATTCAGTACACTTTCGTATACATTTTTAAGTTCTTCACCGATTTTATTGATACTTCGCTCTTTTGCTGTTTGATAACCGGCTTGTGTCGTACTCGGTAGTTCTTGATTGGTAATCTGTTGGATCAGTCGGATAAATTCTTCGTTTGTCTTCCCCATATAGCAGTTCTTGCTATCTTCTAACCAGCCATTATACACTGGAATATCTCGAACAAGTACGTTTTGTTTGCTTGCTAAAGCTTCTAAAACAACGATCCCTTCTGTCTCTTCATAAGAAGGGAAAAAGAATAGGTCTGCACCTGAATACGCACCTTCTATGATCTCTCCACGAATGTATCCAGGAAACAGGACATTTTCAGGATGATCTTCTTTTACAATTTTCCGGATGTTCCGAGGAATCGAGTACATGGGAACATGGCCAAACCAAATAAATGTGTATTCGGGCATCTTCTTAGCAATTTCTACGAAATCAATGATTCCTTTACGTTCGAAAAACAAACCGACACAAATGATTACTTTTTGATCCGGAGACAGTTTGAAATATTCTCTGAACTTTTGTTCTTTCATTGGATCAGGGCGATATTTCTCTAAGTCGATCCCATTGGAAATAGCTTGAATCGGCACACGGATACCATAGCTTTCCAACAACTGTTTTGAATAAGGTGTTGGCGTGATCAGATAGTCCGCTTTTTGGTACAATCCTACCAGATATTTTTTTACGATAGGAGAAAGCTGGTTCGATCCGATAAAGGAATTTCGGAAATCTTCCTCTGTAGAATGCGCATGATAGACAACTTTTTTTCCTTCTCTTCTGGCTTTATTGACCATGTTATGACTATTGATTCCGTATGTATTGATGTGCAGGATGTCATAATCTTCTTTTTCATCTAGTGTATAAGAGATACCGACTTCCGTCAGAGCACGTTTTTGATGATCAAGCGCACGCCCGATTCCAGATTTTGCAAGCATCTTTTCACTTTCAAAATATAATAATACCTTCACCTTACGTCCCCCTTCACTTATATAGTATAACATAGCCTACAAACTGTCACTCAAACTTAAGCCCTATTTTTGTCTATTCTTACTGACGAAAACTTTTTCTTAAAAAAGAACAAAAAAACTGGCGTAGCTCTTTTACAAGCCACACCAGCTTTTGATACGTTGTTTATTTTACATATTCATGAACAAGTTCAACGACTTCTTCCATCGTATCGCATTCTTTCAATGCACGATCAGCAAGTTCAGCCATTTTCGCTGTGTCCAAGCGTTTCATTAAACTACGCGTTTTAAGAATAGATGTCGCACTCATTGAGAACTCATCTAGACCCATACCTACTAGCAATGGAACAGCTGTTTGATCTCCAGCCATTTCTCCACACATACCTGCCCATTTTCCTTCAGCGTGTGCTGCATCAATTACATTTTTGATCAAACGTAAAATTGATGGGTTATATGGTTGGTACAAGTAAGAAACGCGTTCGTTCATACGGTCTGCTGCCATTGTGTATTGAATCAAATCGTTTGTACCTACAGAGAAGAAATCTACTTCTTTTGCAAACTTGTCTGCTAAGACTGCTGCTGCTGGAATCTCGATCATGATGCCGACTTGGATCGTATCAGATACTTCCTTGCCTTCACTGATCAATTTTTGTTTTTCTTCTTCAAAGATCGCTTTTGCTGCGCGGAATTCTTTGAGTGTAGCTACCATAGGGAACATGATACGTAAGTTACCATGAACAGATGCACGAAGCAATGCACGCATTTGTGTACGGAACATTTCATCGCCTTGTTCAGATAAACTGATACGCAATGCACGATATCCTAAGAATGGATTCATTTCATGAGGTAATTGCAGATATGGTAGTTCTTTATCTCCACCGATGTCCATTGTACGAACAACTACAGGTTTTCCTTCCATACCTTCTAATACAGCTTTATAAGCTTCATATTGGTCATCTTCTGTTGGGAAGTCTGGAGAATCCATATACAGGAATTCAGTACGGTACAGACCAACTGCTTCTCCACCATTATTATGGACACCAACTAGATCTTTTGGTGTTCCGATGTTTGCAGCTAATTCAAAATGCTTGCCGTCAGCTGTGACAGTTTCTGCATTTTTTAATTTTTCCCATTCTGCTTTTTGTGCTGCGTAATCTGCACCTGCTTTTTCAAATTCAGCTTTTTGTTCATCTGTAGGATCGATGATTACATCGCCTTCGATCCCGTTGACAGCCAAAATATCGCCTTCTTTGACTTTAGCAGTAATTTCTTTTGTCCCAACGATTGCTGGAATTTCTAAAGAACGTGCCATGATAGCAGAATGTGAAGTACGTCCACCAATGTCTGTTACAAACGCTTTTACAAAATTGCGATCTAATTGTGCTGTATCACTTGGAGTCAAGTCATGTGCAACAACGACCACTTCTTCGTCGATCATTGATGGATTTGGTAAAGTAACGCCTAATAAGTGCGCTAAAATACGTTTAGCAACGTCACGAATGTCTGCAGCACGCTCTTGCATATAAGCATTATCTTCCATTGCTTCGAACATACCGATATACATATCCGTTACTTCTTTTAGCGCTGATTCAGCATTTACGCTGTTGTCTTTAATATTTTGCTTGATTTGACCTACCATTTCTGGATCTGAAAGAACCATCAAATGGGCATCAAATACTTGCGCTTCTGCTTCACCTAAGCTTTGCGCTGCTTTTTCACGAATTTGCTGCAATTCTTCAGTAGATTTAGCTAATGCAGCATCCAAACGAGCTTCTTCAGCCGCAGTATCTTCTACTGTTGCCTTACTGAATGTTAAATCCGGTTGAACTAGCAGGTAAGCTTTTGCAACGGCTACACCGTCACTAGCGGCAATCCCTTTTAGCATTTCAACCATTATTCAGATAAGCCTTCTTTCTTCATTGTTTCAACGATTGCTGCCATTGCATCAGCTTCGTCAGCACCTTCTGCAGTAATAGTAACATCAGAACCTTGACCTACACCTAAAGACATAACGCCCATGATTGATTTCAAGTTTACTGATTTACCTTTATACTCTAAGTTTACATCAGAGTTAAATTTGCTTGCTGTTTGTACTAATAGTGTAGCTGGACGAGCGTGGATCCCAGTTTCTGCTACTACGTGAAATTCTTTCTTTTCCATATTAATCGGTCTCCTTTAAGTGAGTGTTGTTTTTATGTGAGGGTTTTCTTTTTTAGTAATTCAGAGAATCCTAACAAATGCCACCCTTTCATCTGTAAAGATTAACATTTTTTTTCGTTAGATACAACAGTTTTCATTCAATTTCAGATAAAAGTATTCAAATTATTCCGGATTCTTTTTCATCCTTTTCTTCACATTTTATAACAAACATGTTTATTTTCTTTTTCTTGTCGCTTTCTCTTCTCCTGACGTTTATCATTCTTTCCTTTGACCCTCTTTGTTTTCATATGAAACGAATTACTTGCTTCCCTTTTTATTTTTAGTATAATAAGAGTCAAAGGTCAGGAATGGTCAATATAAATTTCACCTTTTCTACCTCATAAATCTCTTAAAAAACTAGGGGTTATTCTTTTACCTCATGAAAAACGAGATGTAAAATATGGATGTACCCATTTTTGTGAAAGGACGTGAATGATTCATGCTTTGTCAAAACTGCGGCAAGAATGAGGCAACGATTCACTTGTATGCCACTGTCAATGGTCAGCGGACACAACTTGATTATTGTCAGAGCTGTTATCAAAAAATCAAAAATCAACAAAATGGAGGTCTGACTAATATGGCCCAAAACGATCCATTTGGATTTGGCAGTTTGGACGATCTTTTCCGTTCCATGTCTCGCCAAATGCAACAGCAAGGAAATTATGAGCAAACACCACCAACACAATTTGGCGGAAACAACAACTTCAATGGTGGTCAGCCACCTCAAGGCAATACAGAAGGTTTATTGGGAGAATATGGAATCAATATCACAGAACAAGCACGACAAGGTGATATCGATCCTGTGATCGGACGCGATGACGAAATCAAACGAGTCATTGAAATTTTAAATCGCCGAACCAAGAACAATCCTGTCTTGATTGGAGAACCAGGTGTTGGTAAAACAGCAGTTGTTGAAGGTTTAGCACAAAAAATCGTAGATGGTGATGTACCGCAAAAATTAATGGACAAAGAAGTCATTCGTTTAGATGTCGTATCTTTAGTCCAAGGTACTGGTATACGAGGACAATTTGAAGAACGTATGCAAAAATTGATTGAAGAGATCCGTCAAGCAGAAAATGTGATCCTATTCATAGATGAAGTTCACGAAATCGTCGGTGCTGGTTCTGCTGGTGATGGAAATATGGATGCTGGTAATATTTTAAAACCAGCTTTAGCTCGAGGAGAATTGCAAATGGTTGGTGCTACTACCTTAAACGAGTACCGCATCATCGAAAAAGACGCTGCTTTAGAACGTCGTATGCAACCTGTACGGGTAGATGAACCAACTGTCGAAGAAACGATTAGTATTTTGAAAGGTTTGCAAAAACGTTATGAAGACTATCATCATGTAAAATATACTGATGAGGCCATCGAAGCAGCCGCAACTTTATCCAATCGTTATGTCCAAGATCGCTTCTTGCCGGATAAAGCCATCGATTTGCTAGATGAAACAGGTTCTAAGAAAAACTTGACGATCCAAATCGTTGATCCTAAAACAATCGAGAAAAAACTGCAAGAAGCAGAAGAACAAAAAGTTTTAGCTTCTCGAGAAGAAGATTTCGAAAAAGCAGCTTATTATCGCGATCAGATCAATAAACTTCAAAAAATGAAAGAACGTCAGCTCACTGAAGAGGAAACACCTGTGATTACCGAAAAAGATATGGAAAAAATCGTTGAACAACGGACAGGTATTCCAGTGGGTGAATTAAAAGAAAAAGAACAGACACAACTGAAAAACTTAGCAGATGACTTGAAAGCTCATGTCATCGGACAAGATAACGCTGTAGATCGAGTAGCGAAAGCGATTCGCCGAAACCGTGTTGGATTAAACAAACAGAATCGTCCAATCGGCTCCTTCTTATTTGTTGGTCCAACTGGTGTAGGTAAAACAGAGCTTGCGAAACAACTTGCCTACGAACTATTCGGTTCACAAGATTCAATGATTCGTTTCGATATGTCTGAATATATGGAAAAACATAGTGTCTCTAAATTGATTGGTTCTCCTCCAGGTTATGTCGGATACGAAGAAGCTGGTCAATTAACAGAAAAAGTACGGAGAAATCCTTACAGTCTTGTCTTGTTAGATGAAGTAGAAAAAGCTCATCCAGATGTTTTGCATATGTTCTTGCAAATCTTAGATGATGGTCGATTGACAGATGCACAAGGAAGAACGGTCAGCTTTAAAGATACGATCATCATTATGACAAGTAATGCCGGAACTGGTAAAGTAGAAGCAAACGTTGGTTTTGGTGCGGCACGCGAAGGTGTTACTCGTTCTGTATTGAACCAATTAAACAACTACTTTACACCAGAATTTCTGAACCGTTTTGACGGGATCATCGAATTCAGTGCATTATCAAAAGAAAACTTGATGACAATCGTCACACTAATGCTAGACGATGTCAACCAAATGCTGGCAGCACAGCAACTTCACATCGAAGTTCCTACGAATGTCAAAGAAAAATTAGTTGACTTAGGCTATGATCCATCTATGGGTGCTCGTCCTCTTCGACGCACGATCCAAGAACAAATCGAAGATGGTATCGCTGAATTTTATCTTGATCACCCTTCTATCCATGAGTTGAAAGCAAAACTGGATAAAGATGGAAAAATCATCGTTACTTCTAAACCAGAACGTTTGGCAAAAGAATCAGCCGAAGAAACGGCTGAATAAATCCAGTTTTATAGCGTGAGACGGTATTTCTTTGAGAAATGCCGTCTCATTCTTTTTTCAGAAAAGTCAAAATACTGTTCATTTTATAAAAAAGAAATTATAATAAGAGAAACAAGCAATTAAAAATACATAAAAGAGGTGAGCGCCATGAAATTGGTAAATGTAACAAACAGCCATTCCCGTCTTGTATTAAACCAGCTTGAAAACACTGATGCCCATCTAGTCAAGGTCTACACAGCCGGAAATACCACTATTGTCTACACTGAAGCCCCTGAACATAATGAAATTCTGCTGATCAATGACAAACGTAAAATCCAGCCGAAAGAAATCGAAGATGCTAAAAATTATTTCTTAGATAAAATCAAAGACGCCGTTTACCACGAGGATGAAATCAAAGTAATCGAATTGGCAGGCCTTGTTGAGATCTCGATTCCAAAACATGAATTAGGCGCTACATTAGCCGTGTAAACAAATTTTGAACATAATAATTAAAGAGCGTGGGACAAAAGTAAAGAACACTTTTGTCTCACGCTCTAAACACGTATAAACGGCGGAAGCAGAAGCAACTCCTTCGGAAATAAGCTGAAATTCACAAAAATTTGAAAAGCAATTTTCGTGAATTTCTTCTTATTTCTTGGAGTTAAACGCTTCTGTCCCAGCCTCTTTTTCTTTCTAGCTTTTTGATTTTTCTCTTTTCTTTTGTACTTTTCTCTTTTCATTTTCAGTTCTACGCGTGTCTTTATTTTTAACTTTTTCCTCTTTATGGATGATTGATCGTACTTTTTGTGCAATCTGCTCGTTTTTGTCCCAGTCTTTTACATCTAATAATTGACATAATTGTAACATCTCTTCTTTTTTCTGTTTTTTTCTTTCACGTCTTTGCCATTCTGTTTCCATGTGTCACACTCTCCTTTCTTTAATCATATGTACGCAAAATAATTTTTATATTTTTTTGATTAGACATTTCTATGATTTTAAATATATGATTTGTCAAATTAAGCTAGAATAAAA